>JBGSHR010000454.1:0-3587 GCA_041752155.1 Thiobacillaceae bacterium
TGGGTGCCGCCCGGCAGCACGAACTCGGTCAGCTGCGGCAGCTTGGCGTTGAGGCGGGTCACCGCTTCGTCCAGGCGCCGCACGTGCTCCTCGGTGATCTGGGTCTGGGCGGGCCAGGCCAGTTCCGCTCCCAGGTTGAACAGGTCGTGCTGGATGTCGGAGAGCAGGGCCCGGGTCTCGGCTGCCTGGGTCTCGGCGAAGAGGGCGCCGATGAAACTATTGAGCTCGTCCACCTGGCCGATGGCCTCGATGCGTGGGTCGTGCTTGGGCACGCGGGAGCCGTCCGCCAGGCCGGTGGTGCCGTCGTCGCCGGTGCGGGTGACGATCTCCGTGAGCCGCTTGAAGCTCGCTTCCGGTTCCGGGACGGGCGCGATGTCCTCCACCGGGCGGGCCTCGCCGTTGGGCAGGTGGGTACGGCATTCGCGGAAGATGCGGGTGTGGCAGTTCCGGCATTGTTCCGGGTCCAGCTTGGCGTAGATGCCGGTGATGGCATCGGGCTTGTGGGCGTAGATGTTGCCCTCGCCGAGGTCCAGTTGATAGCCGCCCTGGCGCAGCATGCGGCAGGTGGCGTCGCGCACGCCGCACAGATAGAGGGCGCCGCCCAGGCGTTTGCGGCGTTGCGCCTCGTGGGCGAGCAGCTCGGCGCCGGCCAGGTCGATGGTGTTGATACCCTTGGAGAACAGTAGCAGGTGCTTCTGGCTGGGCACGAATTCGTCCACGGCGGCAAAGGCATGCTGGATGTGGTCCACGGCGCCGAAGAAGATGGAGCCCTCGATGCGCAGCATCTTGAGCTGGGGACAGGTGGGTTCGATGCCGGTTTCGACGATGAACTTGCGGCGCGGATGGTCCTGGTCGCCGGGGGCGGGCACGACGGCGCGGATGGCGGGGCGGGAGGTACGCGACAGATAGAAGATGAGGGAGGCGACGATGCCCAGGAAGATGCCTTTTTCCAGGTCGATGACGGTGCCGAGGAAGCTCACCCCCAGCACCACGGCTTCCTGGCGATGAGCCTTGAGGATGGCGCCGATGTGGTGGAAGTCGATCAGGTTCCAGGCCACCAGGAATAGCACGGCGGCCATGGCCGGAATGGGCAGGTAGGCGGCCAGGGGGGCCACCAGGAACAGGATCAGCAACAGGAAGAGGGCGGAGAACACGGCCGCCAGGGGGGTGCGCGCGCCCGACTCGTAATTGACGCCACTGCGATTGAACGACCCGCTGGAGGCGTAGGCGGAGAAGAAGCTGCCGAACAGGTTGGACAGGCCCTGGCCGATGAATTCCTGGTTGCCGTTGATGTGCTGTTCGGACTTGGTGGCGATGGCCCGGGAGATGGAGACCGCCTCGGTGAGGGCCAGCACCGTCACCGCCAGGGCCGAGAAGAAAGTGCTCTTGAGGGTATGCAGGGAGAAGTCCGGCATGGAGAAGGGCGGCAGGCTGGCGGCCAGGGCGCCGACAGTGCGGATGCCGGTGACCTCTTGTCCGTAGCTGTTGTTGAGCAGGGCCGCGACGATGCCCCCCACCACCATGGCGACGATCATGTAGGGGATCTTGGGCAGATAGCGCCGGGCCAGCAGCCCGGTGATCAGGGAGATGACCGCCACGCTGGTGATGTAGGGATTGATATGGTCGATCTGGATCAGCAGTTGCCGCGCCACCTCGTAGGCCGGCGAGCCGCGGGCGATGTCCAGACCGAAAAAGTTCTTCACCTGGCTGGCGGCGATGAGCAGGGCGGCGCCGGCGGTGAAGCCGATCACCACGGTGTGGGAGATGAAGTTGACCAGGGCGCCCATCTTGGCCAGGCCCATGATCAGCTGGAACAGGCCGGTGAGGAAGGTCAGGGTCAACACCATGCCGATGTATTCCGGCGAGCCCGGTTCTGCATAAGGCGACACGGAGGCGAATACGACGATGGAGATGGCGGTGGTGGGGCCGGACACCAGATGCCAGGACGAGCCGAACAGGGCGGCGATGATGGCCGGGATCATGGCCGCGTACAGGCCGTATTCCGGCGGCAGGCCGGCGATGGTGGCGAAGGCCACCGCCTGGGGCAGGACGATCAGGGCGCCGGTGAAGCCGGCGATGCCATCGGCGCGCAGATTCTGTTTGGTGACCCGGTCCTGCCACTTGAGAAAAGGCAGGAACTGATAGAGCCACAGGTTGCAGGCCAGGAATTCGCCGATACGGTCGCGTTTCAGGAAAGACATTTTTTCTCGATGCAAAGAAGGTAGGCGGCGCCGTCGGGGGGGTGATTGTAACGTTGCGCTTGCCAGATCATTTCGCCCAGGCAGTCCATGACGGCATGCTGGGCGGCATGTTCGTCCGCCAGCCGATCACACAGCGCCCGATAGGCCGCCTTCACCCCGGTGGGCTGGTCGATGGACAGCTGCTCGCTCAGGGACAGGTGCATGGACAGGTGCAGGAAGGGATTGGTCTCCCCCATCTCCGGCAGCCATTCCTTATCCTGGAAACGCTCGGGCTGGTCCAGCACCGGGTGGTATTCCGGATGGCGGCCGATGTGTTCCAGGGCCAGGGCCTCCAGCGCGCTGAGGGGTTCGTTGAGCCGATACTTGCGCCAGGTCTCGAAGAAGAACTGGCGCACCTGGTCGCGGGTGGGATTGAACATGGAAACGGTGCCTGGAGCCTATTGAAGTCGGAAAAAGCCATTCACCACAGAGACACAGAGGCACAGAGTTGAAGGCAGGGAGGTGGACCCTTGCCTTCGGGGTTCACCGCGCGGGTGAGCATGGGCGGATCGATCACGCATTTCTCTGTGCCTCTGTGCCTCTGTGCCTCTGTGGTGAGGAATTCGGGTTGAAATAAGTGCTTATGGCTCGTAGCCCAGCCCCAGCACCACGCTGTACTGCAACAGCCGGTTGGCGCCGTCCAGATGGGCGATCTCGCCGTTGCCGTAGAAGCCGATGAACGGCATCTCTGGAAAGCGCCGCGACAGGGCCTGGATGTCCCGGTCCTGGTCGCCGTAGAAATATGGGCCGCGCCCCATGCAGGAGAACATGAGGCCGAAGCGGGGGGCGGCCAAAGTGTCGTCGGAAAGGCGATGGATCATGTCCCCCATGTCCTGTTCCGCCGCCTTGGGCTGGCGCATGGCCCAGAACAGCGCCTGGCCCTGGTCCAACTGCCCCGCCACGGTCACCGACTTGTCGTCGGCGTTGGCGGCGATCACCGGCAGCAGGTGGAAACGGCCTTCAGCCACAGCGTTTTCTTCCGCGCCATAGGGGATGCCGGCCATAAGCAGATGGGTGGGGATGTGCTCCGGCGCGCGCATGCTCAGGGGCAGTTCCCGCGCCAGGCTGGTCAAGGCGGTCTGATCTCCCACCCGGCCCACGTCGTGGCCGTTCACCCGGCTGATCGGGGCCGGCTGGGAGAGGGGGCGTATGCCCTGGGACACGCCGACACGCAGGTGCGCGCCGGCCAGTTCCAGCTCGCAACGCCCGTTGGCCTGCACCCTTCCGCCGGACCAGACCGAGAACGGCCCTTGTCCCGTGGCATCGCCGGACACCCCGCCAAAGCGTTGGCCGCCGCCCCCCAGCCAGTGCAGGTCCAGGGCATTGGGGGCGGTATAGGTCAGGGTC
>JBGSHR010000455.1:0-4370 GCA_041752155.1 Thiobacillaceae bacterium
ATCCCCGCCAAACGAACCCCAACCCCCTACCGCTTCCCCCCAAACAAACTCCCCAATACTCCCCGGATGATTGAGCGCCCCGCCTGACTGCCGATCGCCCGTGCAGCCGATTTGGTGAACGCCTCCAGTGCGCCTTCGCGACGGCCGCTGCCGCCTAAGACCCCACCCAGAATGTCGCCCAGCCCGCCGCCACTTGCTGCGGGTTGGGCCGCAGTCCTGGCTTGCTGCTTCATGTCGGCTTGCGTAGCAGCGGCCTGTGCTGCTTGTTCGGCCCGCGCCTTCAGCGATTCATAAGCCGACTCGCGATCAGTCGTCTTGTCGTAGACACCCGCCACCAGCGAAGCCTGCATCAACTGCCGGCGCTGAGCATCGGTGATGGGGCCGATCTGTCCCTGCGGCGGCACGATGTGGGCGCGCTCGACGATGCCGGGGCGACCTTTCTCGTCGAGGAAGGACACCAGGGCTTCGCCCACGCCGAGTTCGGTGATGACGGTCGCTTCGTCCAGGGCCGGATTGTCGCGCATGGTTTCGGCGGCGGCACGGACCGCCTTCTGGTCGCGCGGGGTGAAGGCGCGCAGGGCGTGCTGGAAGCGGTTGCCCAGCTGGGACAGCACCGCGTCCGGCACGTCGTCCGGGTTCTGGGTGACGAAGAACACCCCCACCCCCTTGGAGCGGATCAGGCGCACTACCTGTTCCACCTTCTCCAGCAGCACCTTGGGCGCGTCCTTGAACAGCAGGTGGGCCTCGTCGAAGAAGAACACCAGCTTGGGTTTGTCCAGGTCGCCGGCCTCCGGCAGGTTCTCGAACAGCTCCGACAGCAGCCACAGCAGCAGGGCGGCGTAGGCCTTGGGCGAGAGCATGAGCCGGTCGGCGGCGAGGATGTTGACCACGCCACGGCCACCTTCCGTCTGCATCAGGTCGGCGATGTTGAGCATGGGCTCGCCGAACAGCCGGTCGCCGCCCTGGTTCTCCAGGGTGAGCAGGCCGCGCTGGATGGCGCCGACGCTGGCGGCGGAGACATTGCCGTACTCGGTGGTGAATTCCTTGGCGTGCTCGGCCACGAACTGGAGCATGGCGCGCAAGTCCTTCAGGTCCAGCAGCATCAGGCCGGCGTCGTCGGCGATCTTGAACACCAGATTCAGCACTCCTTCCTGGGTGTCGTTCAGGTCCAGCATGCGCGAGATCAGCAAGGGACCCATATCGGAGATGGTGGCCCGCACCGGATGGCCCTGTTCCCCCCATACGTCCCAGAAGGTGATGGGAAAGCCTTCATAGACGTGGTCGGCCATGCCCAGTTTGTCGATGCGCTCGCTGACCTTGGCATTGCCGCCGCCCGCTTTGGAGATGCCGGACAGGTCGCCCTTGATGTCGGACAGGAACACCGGCACGCCGATGCGGGAGAAGCCCTCGGCCAGGGTTTGCAGGGTTACGGTCTTGCCGGTGCCGGTGGCGCCGGTGATGAGGCCATGGCGGTTGGCCATCTGGGGCAGCAGGTGCAATTCCAGGTTGGCGTTCTTGGCGACCAGGAGGGGGGCGGACATGGCGACTCCTTATGAATACAGGGCGCATTTTAGGTGGCGCCGGGATCTGGCAACAATGAGGTGTCCCACAGGGCTTGGCTGTATCTTGCGGTGGGGCGGATATTTTTGTGAATTCGGTGTACGGTGCCCGCGCCATACCAGCCATCCTTCCGACTGGAAAGGAACGCCATGTCTAAACTACTCGTCTTCGCCGGCAGACTGCGGCACGACTCCTGTCGTCTCCATGCTTGAAGCGCACGCCACTGCCGAGGCGGTGCTGGACTTCTGGTTCGGCGTCGAGGCGGACGTCGCCGATCGCTATGGCCTCTGGTTCGGCAAGGACCCGACGCTGGACGCGCACATCCGCCAGCTGTTTTTGCCCACCCACGAGGCGGCGCTGGCCGGTGGCTTGGAGCACTGGCTTGAAGACGCCGACAGGGCCCTGGCCCTGGTGGTGGTGCTGGACCAGTTTCCACGCAACATGTTTCGCGATAGCGCCCGCGCCTTTGCCGCCGACGCCAAGGCGCGGGCGTGCGCTCGCATCGCCCTTGAACGGGGTTTTGATCAGGCCGTGGCACCGGTGCGGCGCAGCTTTTTTTACCTGCCCTTCGAGCACAGCGAGGAGCTGGCCGACCAGCGCCTGGCGGTGAAGCTGTTCGCAGCCATGACCGACGTGCCCCGCCCGGGAGATGCCTATGACTATGCCCTGCGCCACTACTGCATCGTCGCCCGCTTCGGGCGTTTTCCCCATCGCAACGAGGTGCTGGGACGGGTGAATACGGCGGAGGAGGCGGCATTCCTCGAGCAAGCGGGCAGCCGCTTTTAGCGCAGCCTGACACCTGCTGTCCGCCACGCAGCCGGCCGGCGCCGCTTCGGCTAAAATCGCGCCATTCCGCAAATTGTTACGAGGGTTGCACAGCATGGCCGGCCATTCCAAATGGGCAAACATCCAGCACCGCAAGGGGCGCCAGGATGAAAAACGGGGCAAGATTTTTTCTCGCTACGCCAAGGAGATCACCGTGGCGGCCAAGATGGGCGGCGGCGATCCCAGCTTCAATCCGCGTCTGCGTATGGCCATCGACAAGGCCAAGTCGGAGAACATGCCCAACGACAACATCGACCGGGCGGTCAAGAAGGGCACCGGCGAGCTGGAGGGGGTGAGCTACGAGGAGATCCGCTACGAGGGTTACGGTCCGGGCGGGGCGGCGGTGATCGTCGATTGCCTGACCGACAACCGGGTGCGCACCGTGGCGGATGTGCGCCACGCCTTCGCCAAGTGTGGCGGCAACCTGGGCACGGACGGCTCGGTGGTGTTTCAGTTCAAGCACTGCGGCCAGATTATTTTGGCCCCCGGCAGCGACGAGGATAGGGTCATGGAGGTGGCCCTGGAAGCGGGCGCCGAGGACGTGATCAGCAACGAGGACGGCTCCATCGAGGTCATCACCGCCCCCACCGGCGACTTCGCCACGGTGAAGGAGGCCCTGGACGCGGCCGGCCTCAAGCCGGCCATGGCGGAAATCATCATGAAGCCCCTGAACGAGACCGACGTGGAAGGCGACGACGCGGTGAAGTTCCAGAAGATGCTGGACATGCTGGACGACCTGGACGACGTCCAGGAGGTCTATATCAGCGCGATCCTGCCGGAGTGAGCCCGGGCTGCGCGCCATGAGACTGCTCGGCATCGATCCCGGCCTGCGCATCACCGGCTACGGGGTCATCGACAAGGTCGGGCAGCGGCTGACCTACGTGGCCAGCGGTGTGGTGCGCACCCAGACCGGGGAACTGCCGGAACGCATCAAGATCATTTTCGACGGCGTGGCGGAGATTCTGGAACACTACCGGCCGGATGCGAGCGCCATCGAGAAGGTGTTCGTCAACGTCAATCCCCAGTCCACCCTGTTGCTGGGCCAGGCCCGGGGCGCGGCCATCGCCGCCCTGACCGCGGGCGGCCAGCCGGTATTCGAATACACCGCGTTGCAGGTGAAACAGGCGGTGGTGGGCAACGGCCATGCCGAGAAGGAGCAGGTGATGCACATGGTGAAACGCTTGTTGAATCTTCCCGCCGAGCCCCGCTCGGACTCCGCCGATGCCCTGGCCTGCGCCATCTGCCACGCCCATGGCGGCATGGGGCTGGGGGGGCTGACCACCGTGGGGCGCCGCCGCCGCGCCGGGAGGATGCTATGAGCAAGGTCGCCACGGTTCCCCTGAAACCCACGCCCCTGGAACCCACGCCCCAGGCCCTGACCAATCCGGTCAAGCGCTATCTTCTGGCCACCCGGCCGGCCTTCCTGAGCATCACCCTGGTGGGCTGCCTGCTGGGCTTCGCCACCGCCCCAGCCTTTTCCTGGGGGTTGGCCATGCTGACCCTGCTGCTGGCCCTGGCGGCCCATGCCGGGGTGAACGTGTTCAACGACTATTACGATCACTTGAATGGTACGGATGCGGCCAATACCGAGCGCCTGTTTCCCTTCACCGGGGGTTCCCGTTTCATCCAGAACGGCGTGCTGACGCCGCGTCAGACCCTGGTATATGCCCTGCTCCTGTTCGCCTGTGTCATCGGTGGCGGCTTGTGGCTGATCGAGGCGACCGGCTTCGGCCTGTTCTGGATCGGCCTGGCCGGCCTGGTCATCGGCTGGGCTTATTCCGCGCCGCCGCTGCGGCTCAACAGCCGGGGCCTGGGCGAGATCTGCGTAGCGGCGGGCTTCCTGCTCATCGTCGCCGGCGCCGACTATGTCCAGCGCGGCGCCTTCAGCGCGTTGCCCTGGCAGGCCGGTCTGCCCTATGCCTTGCTGGTCACCAACATCCTGTACATCAACCAGTTTCCCGACCGCGCGGCGGATCTCCTGGCGG
>JBGSHR010000456.1:0-6067 GCA_041752155.1 Thiobacillaceae bacterium
GCATTGACCGCCCGGGCCAGCTCCGGCTCGCTCTCCGCCTTGTCCACGGCGGTGTAGGCGGCCGGGTTGACGATGAGGCGGGGCTTGAGCTCGGCCACCACGCGGCGAATGGCGTCCGGGTCTGTCAGATTCAGGGCACGGGAATCCAGGGCCATGACCGTGCCCAGGGTGGACAGGCTGCGGCGCAGCTCCCAGCCCACCTGGCCGCTGGCGCCGGTGAGGAGGATGTTCATGGGTAGACCTCCGCATCTTTCAGGCCCCGCAGCACCTGGTCCTTGCCGGAGAGCTGGGGCGCACCGTCCAGGGGCCAGGCCACGCCGATGTCCGGGTCGTCCCAGCGCACGCCGCGATCCCATTCAGGGGCGTAGTAGGCGGTGGTCTTGTAGAGAAAATCCGCGCTCTCGGACAGCACCAGGAAGCCGTGGCCAAAGCCGGGCGGCACCCAGAGCATGCGCTGGTTCTCCGCGGAGAGCTCGTAGCCCACCCACTTGCCGAAATGGGGCGAGGCGCGGCGCAGATCCACGGCCACGTCGAACACGGCGCCGCTCACCACCCGCACCAGTTTTCCCTGGGGATCGTTGAGCTGATAGTGGATGCCGCGCAGCACGCCCTTGGCCGAGCGGGAGTGGTTGTCCTGGACGAAATCCAGGTCCAGCCCCAGGTCGGCGAAGGTCTTGCGGTTCCAGGACTCCAGGAAGAAGCCGCGTGGATCGCCGAACACCTTGGGTTCCAGCAGCAGCACGCCGGGCAACGTGGTTTCGATGGCCTTCATCAGAACACCTTCTCGTTCAGCATGGCCAGCAGGTACTGGCCATAGCCGTTCTTCTTGAGCGGTTCGGCCAGCTTGGCCACCTGTTCCGCTGTGATGTAGCCCTGGCGATAGGCGATCTCTTCCGGGCAGGCGATCTTGAGGCCCTGGCGCTTCTCGATGGTGGCGATGAAGTGGGACGCCTCCAGCAGGGATTCGTGGGTGCCGGTATCGAGCCAGGCGTGGCCCCGGCCCATGATGCTGACCTGGAGCTCGTCCCATTCCAGGTACTGCTTGTTGACGTCGGTGATCTCCAGCTCGCCCCGGGGCGAAGGCTTGAGGTTGCGGGCGATGTCCACCACCCGCTGGTCGTAGAAATACAGGCCGGTGACGGCGTAATTGGACTTGGGGCTGGCGGGCTTTTCTTCCAGGCTGACAGTGCGGCCGGCGGCATCGAACTCCACCACGCCGTAGCGTTCCGGGTCGTGGACCCGGTAGGCGAACACGGTGGCGCCCCCGGCGCTGAAGCTGGCGGCGCGCAGGTCCTGGGCCATGTCGTGGCCGTAGAAGATGTTGTCCCCCAGCACCAGAGCGGAAGGGTCATTGCCGACGAAGTCCGCGCCGATGATGAAGGCCTGGGCCAGGCCATCCGGACTGGCTTGCACCGCGTATTGCAGGTTCAGGCCCCACTGGCTGCCGTCCCCCAGGAGCTGGGTGAAGCGGGGCGTGTCCTGGGGCGTGGAGATGATCAGGATGTCGCGTATGCCCGCCAGCATCAGGGTGGTCAGCGGGTGATAGATCATGGGCTTGTCGTAGATCGGCAGCAGCTGCTTGGACACCGCCAGGGTGGCGGGATACAGCCGGGTGCCGGAGCCGCCGGCGAGGATGATGCCTTTGCGTTTCATGGGAGGTCCTGGTCGAGTCGTTGGGATACCTGGTTGGCCGCCTGGGCCAACCCTTCCAAATCCATGGGCGCCAAGCCTTGGCGCCGCCATTCCGTGTAATCGAAACGGTCGCGGGAGACCGCCGCGATGAAGCGCTCCGCCTCCACCAGACCCAGCACGTCGATCAGGGCATTCATGCCCGCGAGGCGTATTTCCGCGTCAGTCCTCATACCAGTTCTCCAAAAATGCCAGGGCGTCGCCCGGCAGCAAGGCGCGCAGACCATTCCATTCCCGCAGCTTGCGCAGGAGGCGGTCATCGGTGGTCACGAACACCGCCGCTTCCGCTTTTACCGCGCAGGCGACGTGCAGGGCATCGTACTCGCCAACGCCCCGCGCATTCAGCGTCCGCGCAAGATCCAGCACCTCGGCATCGACAGAGATGTGCCGCCGGGCCAGCTTCCGCCAGGCGCCGATCGCCCGCCGGTGCTCGGGGAAAGGGTTCTGGGCATTTTCGTAGTCCAGGATGGCGGACCAGGCCAGCTCGCACTCCCCGTCCCGGACCTTCTGCTGCAACACGATCTTTGCCTCGGTCTCCAGGCGGATGCGCGTGTGGGCCTGGTCGTCGTAGGGCCGGTTGAAACAGCAAAGATCCAGGTAGATCCGCATGTTCATGCCCGGTAGTGCTTATCAACCCACTCCCGATATGCCCCGCTGGCGATGTTCTCCACCCACCCCATGTGCTCCAGATACCAGGCCACGGTCTTGCGGATGCCGGTCTCGAAGGTTTCCGCCGGCTTCCAGCCCAGTTCCCGGTGGATCTTGCTGGCGTCGATGGCGTAGCGGCGGTCGTGGCCGGGGCGGTCCTTCACGTAGGTGATGAGGCGGGTGTAGGGGCCGGCGGGGTCGGGCTGGAATTCGTCCAGCAGGGCGCACAGGGTGTGGACGATGCTGAGGTTGGGCATCTCGTTCCAGCCGCCGATGTTGTAGGTCTCCCCTACCCGGCCCTTGTCCAGCACGGCGCGGATGGCGGAACAGTGGTCGGACACGTACAGCCAGTCGCGCACGTTCATGCCATCGCCGTAGATGGGCAGGGGCTTGCCGTTGACGGCGTTGAGGAGCATCAGGGGGATGAGCTTTTCCGGGAACTGGTAGGGCCCGTAGTTGTTGGAGCAGTTGGTGGTGAGGGTGGGCATCCCGTAGGTGTGGTGATAGGCCCGCACCAGATGGTCGCTCGATGCCTTGGAGGCGGAATACGGGCTGTTGGGGGCGAACGGCGTCTCCTCGGTGAAGGCCGGGTCCTTGGGGCCCAGGGAACCGTACACCTCGTCGGTGGATACGTGCAGGAAGCGGAACGTGGCCTTGTCCGCCTCGGGCAGGGCCGACCAGTAGGCGCGCGTCTCGTCGATCAGGTGGAAGGTGCCCACCACGTTGGTCTGGATGAAGTCTTCCGGGCCGTGGATGGAGCGGTCCACGTGGGACTCGGCGGCGAAGTTGACGATGGCCCGGGGCCGGTGCTCGGCCAGCAGGCGGGCCACCAGGGCCCGGTCGCCGATGTCGCCCTGGACGAAGACGTGGCGTGGGTCGCCCTTGAGGGCCGCCAGATTCTCCAGGTTGCCGGCATAGGTGAGCAGATCCAGGTTGACCACGGGTTCCCCCGTGGCGGCAATCCAGTCGAGTACGAAGTTCGCGCCGATGAAGCCGGCGCCGCCGGTGACAAGTATCAAGTCATGCTCCTTGCTTGCTCTGGTTATCTTCCCCGAAGCCCTGGGGGTTCAGGGACTGCCAATGCCAGGTGTCCCGGCACATGTCTTCCAGGCCGAGGCTGGCCTTCCAGCCCAGATCCCGCTCCGCCTTGGCCGGGTCGGCGTAGCACTGGGCCACGTCCCCGGCGCGGCGCGGCGCGAACTGGTAAGGCACCGGCCGGCCCGAGGCAACAGCGAACGCCTCGGCCATCTCGATCACGCTGTAGCCCCGGCCGGTGCCCAGGTTCCAGACGTGGGCGCCGCTCACTTCCTTCAGCTTCTCCACCGCCTTGACGTGGCCTTTGGCCAGATCCACCACGTGGATGTAGTCGCGCACCCCGGTGCCGTCCGGCGTCGGGTAGTCGTTGCCGAACACGTTGAGGTGGGGACGCCGCCCCACCGCCACCTGGGCGATGTAGGGCATGAGGTTGTTGGGGATGCCGCGCGGGTCCTCGCCGATGCTGCCGCTCTCATGGGCGCCCACCGGGTTGAAGTAGCGCAGCAGGGCCACGCGCCAAGTGGGATCGGAGACGACGATGTCGCCCAGGATCTCCTCGATGAACAGCTTGCTGCGGCCATAGGCATTGGTGGCGGAGAGGGGGAAGCCCTCGGTGATGGGCACCGTGTGGGGATCGCCGTACACGGTGGCGGAGGAGCTGAAGACGATGGACTTCACCCCCGCCGCCGCCATGGCCTGGAACAGGTGGATGCTGCCGGCGATGTTGTTGTCGTAGTAGCGCAGGGGCTGCTCCACCGACTCGCCCACCGCCTTGAGGCCGGCGAAGTGGATCACGGCGTCGATGGCGTGGTCCCGGAACAGGGCGTCCAGGGCCGGGCGGTCGCGGATGTCGGCCAGGACGAAGGGAAAGTCGCGGCCGGTGATCTTGCGCACCCGGTTCAGGGACTCCGCACTGCTGTTGCACAGGTTGTCCACCACGACCACGTCGTAGCCCGCGTTCAGGAATTCCACGCAGGTGTGGGAACCGATGTACCCCGCTCCGCCGGTGACAAGTATGGTTTTCATGGCTGGCTTATTGATTTGAATAAGCCGGCATTTTGCCGGCTTACGCTTACTTCGTCATGACAAAGAGCGGGTTCAGCCATGCCGGATCTTCAGCACCAACACCACGGTCGCCAGGGCCAGGGTGATGCCGTTGCCCAGGACGATGGGCAGGCTACCCAGGAGCAGACCGTACACCAGCCAGCACGCCACCCCCAGGGTGAACAGGGCATACATGGGCAGGGAGATGCCGGACAGGTCGCGGCTGCGCCAGGATTTCCAGGCCTGGGGCACGAAGGCGGCGGTGGTCAGGACGGCGGCCGGGTAGCCGAACAGGTTGACCAGATCGAGGGACATCATGGCTTGTGAAGAAATCGTAGCGAGCGGTCCGAGAGCAAGGCGAACGGAACGCAGCGATGAGACATATCAAATGGATAGGCGAGGAGCGAGTACCGCCCAACGCGGCTATCGGGACGCGCAGTAGATTTATTCACAAGCGCTCAGTCGAACACCACGGTCTTGTTGCCGTACACCAGGATGCGGTTGTCGATGTGCCAGCGCACGGCCCGGGACAGCACCACTTTTTCCAGGTCGGCGCCCTTCTGCACCAGGTCCTCCAGGTCGTCCCGGTGGCTGATGCGGGTCACGTCCTGCTCGATGATGGGGCCGTCGTCCAGCACCTCGGTGACGTAGTGGCTGGTGGCGCCGATCAGTTTCACGCCGCGCTCGAAGGCGCGCTGGTAGGGCTTGGCGCCGTGGAAAGCGGGCAGAAAGGAGTGATGGATGTTGATGATGCGCTTGGGGTAATGGGCGATGAACTCCGGCGACAGCACCTGCATGTAGCGGGCCAGGACGATGTAATCCACGCTGTGGGCGGTCAACAGCGCGCGCTGCTGGGCCTCCGCCTCGGCCTTGGTGTCCTTGCTCACGGGGATATGCTGGAACGGCACCTTGTAGGCCTCCGCCAGCCAGTGGGTGTCCGGGTGGTTGCTGATGATCAAGGGGATGTCGCAATACAGCTCGCCGGCGTGGTGGCGGTAGAGCAGGTCCGCCAGGCAGTGGTCGTACTTGGAGACGAAGATGGCCATGCGCGGCTTGACGCTGGACAAGGACAGGGTCCATTCCATGCGGTGCTCGGCGGCGATGGGGGCGAAGGCCGCCTCGAAGCGGTGGATGCCCAGCTCGAAGCCGGCCAGCTCCCACTCCACCCGCATCAGGAACAGGCCGGCGGTGCTGTCCTGGTGCTGATCGGCGTGGAGAATGTTGGCGTCGTGGGCGAGCAGGAAATTGGCGATGGCGGCTACCAGCCCCTTCTTGTCCGGGCAGGCGATGAGCAGGACGGCGGTATTGCGCATGTTTTTTCTAGGTTGAGCGGGATGCCGAATCATACATTGGCCAACTGTTTCTAAATGCTGGCCTGGCCCGCGCGCCCTATTGATCAGGCCAGATGAAGTTTGAAGTTACGTCATTCCGGCGAAGGCCGGAATCCAGCCAGGTTGACTGGACCCCGGCCTTCGCCGGGGTGACGGCAATAAACATATTCGTGCCGGATCAATAGCAAGCCTCACGCCAACTGGGGCGGCATGGCCTGGGCCAGGCGGCTGCGTTCTCCGGTCTGGCTGCCGCTCAGGGCGAAGCCCGCCAAGTGCCCATCGGCGTCCATGTACAGGGCGCGCATGCCGCCTTCATGCGG
>JBGSHR010000457.1:0-2180 GCA_041752155.1 Thiobacillaceae bacterium
GCGTGGCGCGCCTCATCCGCCTGGGCATCGTCGCCGGTCAATTGGATGCGGGGGTCGACCCGGCGCTGGCTGGCATCGGTGCGCACCGATTCGCCCAGCATGATGTCTTCCCGTTTATGGGAGAACATGCGCTCGGATTCCTTGCGGAAGCGCCTCTCCTGGATGATGTTGTAGAGCACGATGGAGCCGATCAGCGCGACGCCGACGATGGCCAGGACGATCTGCAGCGTAGTCATCATCCTAGACTCCTCAGTTGAACGCGCCCACCTGCCCGGCGAGCGTTGCCGAAGGCACTCAAGTCAGCATTCATACGGCATCCCAAAGGCTAATGAGCGGTCAACTGAGGAATCTAGGATCATGGGTGTTTCACCTCTACCCGGGGAATCGATCCGGGTTCCATGACGTGGAAAAAGACCTCGTTGGCGCGCACCATGCCCAGTTCAAAGCGGGCGCGTTCCTCCAAGGCATCGTAGCCGGCGTGGAGATCCTGGGCCTCCGCGGCCAGCTGGTTGTTGCGCACCTCCAGGGCCTGGTTGGCGGTGTTCTGGGCCGCGACTTCCCGCTCCAGTTCCCACACCCGGAGCCAACTGCCCTTGCCCAGCCAGAGAGGGTATTGCAGCAGGAGGATCAGCAATGCCAACGCCCAGGAAAGCCCACGCATCTCATCTCAGTTGGTAAAAGGCTTCCCGGCCGGGATAGCGGGCGCGCTCGGAAAGTTCCTCCTCGATGCGCAGCAACTGGTTGTACTTGGCCATGCGGTCGGCGCGGGACAGGGAGCCGGTCTTGATCTGCAGGGCGTTGCTGCCCACCGCCAGATCGGCGATGAAGGCGTCTTCGGTCTCGCCGGAGCGGTGGGAGATCACGGCGGTGTAGCCGGCGCGCTTGGCGGTTTCGATGGCGTCGAAGGTTTCCGACAGGGTGCCGATCTGGTTCACCTTGATCAGGATGGAGTTGGCCACGCCCTTGGCAATGCCCTCGCGCAGAATCTTGGCATTGGTGACGAACAGGTCGTCGCCGACGATCTGGATCTTCTTGCCCAGCTTGGCGGTATGCACCGCCCAGCCGTCCCAGTCGCCTTCCGCCATGCCGTCCTCGATGCTGATGATGGGATATTTGTCCACCCAGGCGGCGAGGTAATCGGTGAATTCGGCGGAGGTCAGCTTCAGGCCCTCGGATTCGAGCACGTAGCGGCCATCCTTGTAGAACTCGGAGGCGGCGCAATCCAGGCCGATCAGCACATCGGCTCCCGGGGTGTAGCCCGCACCGGAGATGGCCTCCATGATGAACTTGAGGGCCTCCTCGTTGGACTTGAAGTTGGGTGCGAAACCGCCCTCGTCACCCACGGTGGTGGGATGGCCGGCCTTGTCCAGCAGCTTCTTCAGGGTGTGGAACACCTCGGCGCCACAGCGCAGGGCCTCGCGAAAACTGGGCAGGCCGGCGGGGATGATCATGAATTCCTGCATGTCCACGCTGTTGTTGGCGTGGGCGCCGCCGTTGACAATGTTCATCATGGGCACCGGCAGGTGCATGGGACCGGCGCCGCCCAGATAGCGGTACAACGGCAGACCGGCATCCTCGGCGGCGGCGCGCGCGCAGGCCAGGGACACGGCCAGGATGGCGTTGGCACCCAGGCGGGCCTTGTTGTCGGTGCCGTCCAGTTCGATCAGGGTCTGGTCGATCAGGTGCTGCTCTTCCACGTCCAGGCCCAGGATGGCCTCGGCGATCTCGGTATTTACGTTTTCCACTGCCTGCAGCACGCCCTTGCCCATGTAGCGGGACTTGTCGCCGTCGCGCAGCTCGATGGCCTCGCGGCTGCCGGTGGAGGCGCCAGAAGGCACCGCGGCGCGGCCCAGCACGCCGGATTCCAGGAGGACATCGGCCTCCACGGTGGGGTTGCCGCGGGAATCCAGGATCTCCCGGGCGATCACATCAACGATTGCGCTCAATTTGTTTCCTCTTTCTCTCTACAAGGCGGCTGTTATCCGCCGGTTACAGTCGGGCTTCGATAAAGCCCTTTTGCTTCACCAAGGCGTCTATTTCCTTGAGTGTGACGAGCAATTCTTTCATGAGATGCAGGGGCCAGGCGTTGGGGCCGTCGGACAGGGCCTTGGCCGGATCGGGGTGGGTCTCGGCGAACAGGCCGGCGATGCCCACCGCCACGGCGGCCCGGGCCAGCACCG
>JBGSHR010000458.1:0-4048 GCA_041752155.1 Thiobacillaceae bacterium
GCGGCCATGGTGCAGGGTGAGCAGGGCGCCGGTGAGGGCGCCCAGGCCGTTGACCAGGATATCCAGGTTGGAGGCGATACGGCCGGGCAGGAGCAGCTGCAGGCTTTCCAGGGACAGACTCAGGAGCAGGCCGGCCAGCGTGCCCAGGGTGATGCCGCCGAGGCGATGCCCGGGCGCGGAAAAATACAGCGCCAGGGCGTAGCCCAGCGGGGCGTAGGCCAACATATTGGTGGCCAAGTCGGTACGCGTGATGAAGCGCGGCCAAGGGGCGGTAAGGAATGCCGGCGACCAGCGGGCAGGATCGCTCCAGCCGGAGAGGGGATACAGGCTGGCGAGGAGGAGGAACAGTGCGTATAGGCCGATGAAGGTCTGCAAACGCGTTCTGCTGGGGGGGGCGGCGGTCACGCGTGCCACATCACGCTTCCAATATGATTTTTCCCCAAGCCTACCCGAGTTTTCCGCCCGGGACACTGGGCGGCGGGATCCTCCGGGAGGGGCCGATATAGAAAAGCCGACGCAAGCGTCGGCTTTTCTACAGGTGCTGATGGAAATCAGGCGGTCTTGCGGCGCAGTCCCAGCATGCCCACCATGCCCAAGCCCATCAGGGCCAGGGTGGCGGGTTCCGGCACGTTGTTGGCGCCGGCCAGGTCCAGGGACCAGCCGTACAGGGTGCCGCCATCCGCGCCCACCGTGTCGCTCACTTGGAGGGTCCAGATGCCGAAGGCGTCCATGCCGTCGAAGCTGGCCAGCAGTTGCTCGGGCCGGAAGCTGCCGGCGAAGGGGGCGCCGCCGGCGCTGATGGGCGTGGCCGCCTCGTCGTCGAACACCGTATTGCTGTAGCCGTCGCCGCTGCCGCCCCGGTGATTGCTCAGGAGCACGTTGGTACCGTTGAACAGCAGATTGATGGCCAGGTCCGAATCCCAGGTGTGGTTGAGGTTCACCAGCACGTTCACGTCGCTCAGGGCCATGTGCTCGGTGACGTTAATGGTGGAGACAGTGGTGTGGTTGTCGTAAATGGACTGGCTCGGGTCGCTGCTGGTGATGACGACGGCCAGGGCGGGGGTGGCGGCCAGCAGGCTGGCCGCCAGGAGGGACAGGGACAAGCGGGCGGTGGTGGTCATTTTTTTTCTCCGGTTTACGCAAGGGTTTAGGGACTTGTTACTTGGGTAGGTCAGATTTGTTACAGCAAGCCCCGTGCCAGAGATAAAAAGATGTGCAAGTCTGACAAAAGGCGCGGTAAGCGGGTGTAACCCCGCCGTGCGTTTTCTGCGTAGCTGGCGGCAGCCCGGCGCGGATGTCCGAGCCACCGCTGGTAGGAGATCAGCCCGCCGGCATGCCCCGTACCGCCATGAGGAAGCCGGCGAACTGGGGCGGGATGGGGCCTTCGCTTTCCGGCAGGAGGAATTCCATGGGCAGCCAGGTGACCAGGCCCAGGCCGATGACGATCATTTGGAAGAAGGTGGTGAGGGCCACCGACCACATGCCGCCGTACAGGATGCCCTGGGACTGGGGGTCATCCGGAAAAACCGCGCGAATATCGGCAATTTTCGGGCGGATGTGGGCCATGGCGCGCTTGCCGGTGCCGATCCGCTGGGCGAGCCGCGCCGCGTTTTCTCCCGCCCGCATGGGTCCATGAGGCGGTGGGCGCTGCCATCCCGGGATAGGCAATATCAATAATTTAATAATTAATATTCGATTAAAAACTAATATTCCACTCTTTGTCCGGATCGGGCGCGGAGGGGATATGCAATTACAAAGTCTGGCGGCCATCGCCATCTCGGGGCTAGCCACATTTCTGCCCATCACGGCCCACGCCACCAACGGCATGAACCTGGAAGGCTACGGCCCCCTGGGCATGAGCATGGGCGGGGCCTCCATGGCCTACGACAGCGGCTTGGCCGCCATGATGAACAACCCGGCCACTCTGGGACTGACCACCCAGGGCAGCCAGCTGGCCCTGGCCCTGCACCACCTGGGGCCGGATGTGTCGGTCCAGGGCGTGGCCGATTCCGGCGGCGACTCCTATTTCATGCCGGCTGTCGGCTGGGGCCGCAAGGAGGGCAAGCTGACCTACGGCATCGGCATGTTCGCCCAGGGCGGCATGGGTACCGAGTATGGCCGCGCCACGCCGTTTTCCATGGGCACCGGCCAGGACGTCCGCTCCGAGCTGGGGGTGGGGCGCCTGATCTTCCCCGTGGCTTATGAAGTCACCCCGGATCTGGCGGTGGGGGCCTCTCTGGACTTCGTCTGGGCCATGCTGGATCTGGGCATGGTGGCGAACCAGGCGCAAGTCCAGGGCATGAGCGGCATGGACATCGGCGCCGGCAACCTGGCCTATATCGCCTTCTCCGACAGCAACGATTTCACCGGCAAGGCCAAGGGCACCGGCTGGGCCGGCAAGCTGGGCCTGACCTACAAGGTGAGCCCGGTGCTGACCCTGGGCGCGGCCTATCACAGCAAGACCGCCTTGGGGGATCTCAAGACCTCCAGCAATGGGGCGAGCATGTCCATCTATAACGGCGCCGGTGTTCTGCAAGGGACGCCCAATGTCGGCGAGATGACCGTCATCGATTTCCAGTGGCCCGAGACCTACGCCGCCGGCCTGGCTTGGCAGGCCACGTCCAAGCTGATGCTGGCGGCGGACGTGCGGCGCATCAAATGGGCCGATGCCATGCAGAGCTTCCGCATGTCCTTTGCCGGCACGGCCTTCACCATGCCCCAGGAATGGAAGAACCAGAACGTCTATGCCCTGGGCCTGCAATACCGCATGAACGACAAGCTGGGTCTACGGGTGGGCTACAACTACGGCAAGAACCCGGTGCCGGACGCCTGGCTGCACCCCCTGTTCCCCGCCATCGTCGAACGCCACTACACGGCGGGCTTCGACTATCGCACCAGCGCCCAGGGCTGCGTCGCGGTGGCGGCGTCCTACGCGCCGGAGGTGTCCGCCACCACCGCCACCGGTATGGTGGTCACCCACAGCCAGTTTTCGGCCATGGTGGGTTACAACCACCACTTCTGATCAGCTGATCAGCCGGCCACCTGCATCAGCACCAGGGCGGCCAGCAGCAGGGCGATGGCCCCCAGCCAGCGGTTGCGGGTCTGCTGCTGGGCCAGCAGCACGGTCAACCCGGTCTCCAGTTTTTCCAGGCGCTCGGCGCGCATGGCCTGATGGGCCATGCGCGGCAGTTGCGGGATCAGGGTGCCCCAGTAGGGCGCCTCTTCCTTGAAGGTGCGCAGCCAGCCGCGCCAGCCGATCTGCTCACTCATCCAGCGTTCCAGGAAGGGCTTGGCGGTGTCCCACAGGTCCAGGTCCGGGTCCAGCTCCCGGCCCAGGCCCTCGATGTTGAGCAGGGTCTTCTGCAGCATCACCAGTTGCGGCTGGATCTCCATGCCGAAGCGGCGCGAGGTCTGGAACAGGCGCAGCAGCACCTTGCCGAAGGCGATCTCCTTCAGGGGCCGGTCGAACACCGGCTCGCACACCGCCCGGATGGCCGTCTCGAACTCGTCGACCCGGGTGTCCGGCGGCACCCAGCCGGCGTCCAGGTGGGCCTGGGCCACCTTCTTGTAATCGCGCCGGAAGAACGCCAGGAAGTTCTGGGCCAGGTAGTTCTTGTCCACCTCGTTGAGGGTGCCCATGATGCCGAAGTCCAGGGCCACGTACTGGCCCTGGTCGGTCACCAGCACGTTGCCCGGGTGCATGTCGGCGTGGAAGAAGCCGTCCCGGAACACCTGGGTGAAGAAGATCTCCACCCCGGCCCGGGCCAGGCGCTTGATGTCCACGCCGCGCCGGCGTAGTTCCTCCACCTGGGACACCGGCAGGCCCTCCATCCAGGTCATCACCATGACCTGGGAACTGCTGTAATCCCAATGCACCTCGGGCACCGCCAGCAGGGGCGAGGCGGCGAAGTTGCGGTGCAGTTGGGAGCAGTTGGCCGCCTCCCGCACCAGGTCCAGTTCGTCCTCCAGGTGGCGCGCGAACTCCGCCACCACCTCGCGCGGCTTGAGGCGCTTGCCGTCCCACCACAGGCGCTCGATCAGCCCGGCC
>JBGSHR010000459.1:0-3530 GCA_041752155.1 Thiobacillaceae bacterium
GCAAGGCCGCCTCCAGGAAGCTCAGGCGGGCCAGGGGGGATTGCCAGCGGCCGTCGCTGGCCAGGAAGCGGTAGCCGAGTTTTTCCCGCGCCAGCAGATCGCCCAGGCGTCCGCGCTCGGCCAGGGCCTCCAGCAGGGGGGCATAGGAGTTGTAGGCGGTATGGGCGCCCAGTTCCAGCCAGAAACCGGGTTCCGGGCGCCAGGACTGGATGCAGCCGCCGATCCGCGCCGACGCCTCCAGCACCAGCACTTGGCGCCCAGCCTGGGCAAGACGGGTGGCGGAGACCAGGCCGCTGACGCCGGCGCCGACCACGATGCAATCGAAGTGATTCAACCTGGAAACCTCAGTTGGAACCACAGAGGCACGGAGGCACAAAGGAAAACCCATGGGTTGATTTGATTCGACGCCACCCCCGGTGGGCGACCGCCCCCAAACAGACAATCCCCAGACAGACAATCCATTGTTTTCTCGATCTTCTCTGTGCCTCTGTGACTCTGTGGTGTGGAATTTAAGTCATGGCCGTACGTTACTTGCCGGTGGGGTCACTGGCAATGCGATACCACCGCGCCCCATCAGCTTTCGCCGCGAAACCGGTGGATCAGGCGCCGATCCCGCTTGGTGGGGCGTCCATGCAGATCCTGGCTGGGTTCCGGGGCGAGCCTTTTCTCCTCCACGCGGCGCTCCCGGGCCAGCCGGCTCGCCTCCTCCTCCTGGTACAGCAGCCGCGCCACCGGGGCGGGACCGCGCCGCTCGGAGAGCTGCAGCACGGTGATGTGCCATTCCAGCTCGCCCACCTGGATCACCAGGCGGTCGCCCAACCTGAGCTCGCGGCTGGATTTGACCCGTTCGTCGTCGAGCCGCACCCGTCCGCCCTCCACGGCCTGCTGGGCCAGGCTTCGGGTCTTGAAAAAACGCGCGGCCCAGAGCCATTTGTCGATACGCAGCCGCTCCGGGCCGGAGGTGGGTGGCGGGCTTTCTCGGGTCATGGCGTCGGCATCCGGTCAGGCAATCTGGGGCAAGAAACTTTTTCGTCTTTCATATACACCTAGTATTCATCCTTACCTCCATCCCATGGTAACCGCCATGACCACGCGTCCGCTGCTGACCCTCATCACCTGCTTCCTGGCCGGCTGTTCCGGCACCTCGAATGTCCACCCTGACCAGGCCTATGGCCGGCTGATCTTGCACCAAGCCGTGACCATCCCCGCCGGCGCCGCGACGCTCCGCCTGCAATACGGACGCGCGACGGCCAGCAACGCGGTGCAGGAACAGGACCCGTTTTGCATCTTCGAGATCGAGACCGTATCGGCCACGCCCCAGACCGTGCCGCCCGGCAGCTTCCCCATCACCGATATTTCCCGCAGCGCGACCGCCTTTTCCGGCATGCCCGCGCTCGGGCTTGCCCCGAGTTTTCGGAACGACGACGGCCCCAGCCAGATTTATTACAAGACCGTGTTCCGCCTCGCGGACGCCCATGGCTCGGTCCGCGCCCTCGCCTGCATGAGCAACCAGAACACCTCCGGCAACACGCCTTTCATGCGCCACCTGACCCCGGCCGAGATGCGCGGCGCCCTGGGACAGGACTTCACCCTGGAACTTCATGGCCGCTAGCCGGACCGACACGCGCTGGCTGGAGATTTACCGCACCCTGTTCGCCGCCTTCGGCCCCCAGCACTGGTGGCCGGGGGAGACGCCCATGGAGGTGATGATCGGCGCCATCCTCACCCAGAACACCGCCTGGAGCAATGTGGAGCGGGCCATCGCCCAGCTCAGACAAGCCCATGCCCTCGGCGGCCAGGCCATCCTGGAACTGGACCCGGCCGAATTGGCCGAGCTGATCCGGCCGGCCGGCTTTTTCAACGTCAAGGCGCGACGGCTCAAGGCCTGGTGCGCATTCCTGGAACGGGAGACCGCCCTGGACGATCCCCACCGACTCGGTCGCCACATTCCACTAGCGCCTTTGCGCTCCGAGCTTCTGGCGGTGCACGGCATCGGCGAGGAAACGGCGGATTCCATTCTGCTCTATGCCCTGGACCGGCCCAGCTTCGTGGTGGATGCCTACACCCGCCGCATCTTCGGCCGTCTGGGACTGATCGCCGGCAACGAGCCCTATGCCGCCATCCAGGCCGAATTCATGCAACATTTGCCGGAGGATCTGGCGCTCTACAACGAATACCACGCCCTCATCGTCCAATTGGGCAAGGCGACTTGCCGCCCCCGGCCCCGATGCGGCGCATGCCCGCTGGCCCCTCTCTGCCGTCACCCCCAACTCGGCCGGAACACACCATGATCCGGCCCGATGCGGGCCCTTGCACCGAATTGCCCGTGACGGGCATGGATTTGCTTGCCCAGAACTAAAGTTATCGCCCGGCCGGCCGATATACGTGATGTATTCAATTAATCATTGAGCGCAACCTGAAGGGGCAAACCCGTTGAAAAACGGGGACGCAAAATCACCGGCCTAAGGGGGGAAACCCTACGGCAGCGGGATTGCCAGGTAGATTCCACGACAACGCTATCGACGCTGTCTCTACCTGCGATTGTCCTCGTCATAACGATGCCCCGGAGGCCGCCAGTTCGCCAGGCCCTGACAATGATTTGGCCTGTAAAATGACGGCGATAAGCATCGCCCCCGGATGGGGATGGAAATATGCAGAACTCTCGCAAAAACGTAGTGGAACTGAACCGTTTCGGCCGTACTTCCGGCTCGAAGAACGGGAGCTTGCTCAACGAGTGCGGCGAAATGATGGCCATTCGCCTGAGCGCCGTCCTGGCGAAATCCCTGAAACAGGCGGGCGACGAGCTCCTGGAGCTGACCGATCGGGTCACGGGCCTGGAAATGCGGCGCCTGTATGACGAGGCCAGGGAATTCTGCGAGCAGAAGCGCGGCGTCATCGAAAACGAGTTCAAACAGCAGTTCTACCAGCGCTTCAAGCAGGAATGCCGGCGCGACAAGGGCAAAACCCCGGCTCACGGCAACACCGACATCTCCCAACTCAGCCTGGTCGAACCGGACGACCTGGAAGAGACCCTGGCTTCCAGCAACGTCGCCAATGCCATCAACAACATCTGCGGCGAAGAGCTGTTCGGTCTGGCCAAGCGCATCGGCGTCCTGCTCGACGATCCGGAACTCGAATTCGGCGACAACCCCATCGGCCCCGAGTTGATCGGCAGCACCATCATGGAGGCGCTGAAAGCCCAGGAGGCCAGCGTCAAGATCCGGCTCATTCTTGTCCCCTTGATCAACAAGCACCTGCCCCAGCAGGTTCGGACCATCTACCAGGAGATCAATCATCATCTGGTGGAGAAAGGCATCCTCCCCACCATCCGGGTGGGCATGCGCCATCAAGCCGCCCCAACGGCGCCGGACAAACCCGCCGCGGCGGCCAGTGCAGGCCATGTAGCCACGGCGGCGGAAAGTCAGGACCTGTTCGCCATACTCCAGCAACTTCTAGGCGCGGGCAGCGGAGCGGCCAGCCCGGGCTTGGCCGCCATGGGCTTGTTCGCGCCCGCCCCCCTGGCGGCACCG
>JBGSHR010000460.1:0-1885 GCA_041752155.1 Thiobacillaceae bacterium
GCGCGAAGCGGCCCGGCTCGGCCGGTTGCCGCCCGACTGGCGCGACTGGACGCTCGACATGTTGCACGGCAAGGAAGCCAGCTTCGCCCTGCTCACCCTGAAGGCCATGGCCTTTCTCGAACTGCGCCGCGGCAACACGCCCGCCTCGGTCGAAATCCTGGATCAATTGCGGCAGCTCGACCCCAGCGACGGTATCGGCAGTTCGGTGGTGGCGGCGCTGGCGGCGGGGATTTGAATGACCATCCAGCAGGAAATCAGCCAACTCAAGGCCCGCATCGCCGAGGTCTACGCCTGGCGCGAGCAACTGAAACAGGCGCTGGAAACCGGTGACCTCGCGCCCCGCGCCGGCTTCAGCCGGCTGAATGAAACCGACCGGCTGCTCTCCGATCTGGATACGCGCTTCAAGAGGCTGTGGGATGCGGCCAGGACACCGGCCCTCATGCATCCGGCCACGCAATGGGCGCACGCCACCCCACTCGAACCGGCCCACCTCGACTGCGTCACCGCCATCATGCTCAAGATCCTCGACGGCAAATGCAAAATGGGCGAGGCGGAAAAATCCGCCCTCACCGCCGTCTACGACGTGGTCAGGGAACGGCCCGGACAAGGCCTGGGCGACGAGGTCCACGCCCTGATCGCACAGGCCCGGCAAGGCACCGACAGCACCCTGGCAGCGCCCATCCACGCCTGGCGCGTGCGCGCCGAAACCCACATCCCCAAGCCGGTGATGAAAGGCTTCAAGCACCTGCTGCGTACATCCCTGCCCATGCCCGGCCCCGATCTGCGAGAGGACCCCACGCCATGAACTACCACGACCTCCACCCCACCCAACTGCAAAACCTGCGCACCGAACCCGAGTTGCTTATCCTCGACATGCGTGACCCGGCCACTTACGCGCAGGCCCGCATCGAAGGCGCCGAGCCGGTCTCCGACGCGCTGCTCAGGCAACTCATGAAAAGCCGCCAGCGCGAGCGGCCGGTGCTGGTCTACTGCTATCACGGCAACAGCAGCCGCGACCTCTGCCAGTTCATCGCCGGCTTCGGTTACGCGCGCGTGTACAACCTGTTGGGCGGCTGGCAGGGCTGGCTGCAATTCAGCCAGACGGAGACGGCCTCGCCCACCGCGCCGTCTCCGGCCCTGTCTTCCTGGCTGTCGCAACACGGCTTCCCGCCAGACCGCCTGCACGCCCGCATCGACAACGGCATGTCCCCCCTCATGCTGGCCGCGTTGCAGGGCGAGCGCGCCCTGGTGGAAGAACTGCTGGCCCTGGGCGCCGACCCCAACCACGTCAACGATGACGACCACCATGCCCTGTGGTTCGCCTGCGTCCACGGCGACCCGGGCCTGGCGCAACAGCTCATCGCCCACGGCGCCAACGTGGACAACCAAAACGTCAACGGCGCCACCTGCGCCATCTACGCCGCCTCCACCGGCAAGCTGGCGGTGCTCAAACTCCTGGTGGAGGCCGGCGCCGACCTGGCCCGAGCCACCAACGCCGGCTATTCGGTACTGGAAAGCGCCTCCACCCTGCCGGTGCTGAAATACCTGCGCGGCCTGCTGCCCGACCGGCGCGAGCTGGCCACGTCCATGGCCTAGGGAAGTGCCGATTTATTCGTCACCCCGGCGCAAGCCGGGGTCCAGAGCCTTGATTAGACTGGATTCCGGCCTGCGCCGGAATGACAAGCCGTTTTATTCAGCGTCTCCCTGGTATTGAGTTGCAATAGCTGCTTCCCGCCTGACCTGCCCTTACACCCGGGCGCGCCCCATGGCACGCGTCATCCGGCGAGGGAAAGCCTGAGGCGGATCTCGCAGCCGCCTTCCGGGCGGGTTTGCCGCGTGAAGTCCGCGCCGATGCGGCTGGCGCGCATCTCCATGTTGCGCAGCC
>JBGSHR010000461.1:0-5836 GCA_041752155.1 Thiobacillaceae bacterium
GCGGAATGCCGGCCAGCACGGCGATCTGCACCGCCTTCGGTGCGCGGCCTTCGAACACAGCCTTCAAGGGCGCCATGAAGTGGGCGAAGCGCGCCTCTTCGGCGGCCGCGAAGACCAGGATGGCCACGGTGATCAGCACCATGTAGATCATCAGCACCGAGGCCGGAATGGGCGGCGTGATGCCGAACTTGAGCCCGGCGAAGACGGCGCCCCACAGGGCCAGGGCGAGGGTGAAGCTGTGTTTGTTCATGCGGCTTCCCCTTTTTTCTCATTGCGGCGTGCCACTGCCAGTGCCAGCAGCAGCCCCAGGTTGAATACCAGAATGACCAGGCCGAGCCGGACGCCCTCGTGCGACCAGGGCGACAGCGTGCCGGCGGCGCTGTATTCCTTGCCGGCCGACACCGCGAGATAAGCGACCATTTCCTGGCGGTCGCCCTCCGAGATGCCCTGGGTCATCTCTTTGGTCATCATCCCGGCCGGGTAACCCGGCGTAGTCCAGGACGTTGGATCATCAAGTTTTTTCAGGATGTCGGCGGGCTCGCGCTTGGAAGCGACCACGGCGAGGTCAGGCCCGACTTCACCCCCTTCACCCGCCACTTTGTGGCAGCCCGTGCAGCCATGTTCGTCCAGCAGGGCGCGGCCGAGATGCACCGGAGCGCCAACTTTTTTCGAAGCCGCAGCGTCTTCCATCGTCACCTTCACCGTGGGTTCCATGCCGCCCAGCGTTTGCATGTAGGCCACTACCGCCTTGACCTCGGCAGGGGTGAGATTGGCCGGCGGCTTGTTCGCGGCGGGCATCATCCTCGGGTAGCCGGGTACCAGGAAGTCGTCTGGATGCAGCAGCGACTCCATCAGATAAGCCTCGGCGCTCATGTCCGGCTTGTGCTTGTTGGCGGCAGCGGCCGCCTGGCGCAGGTCTGGGCCGCGGTTGTTGCCGCCGTCCGCGTCCATGTGGCAGACCAGGCAGCCGCCCTTGCCGTGCAGCAGGTCCTGGCCGATACCGACCAGTTCGGAGGTCGGCGTCTCGGGGGTGATGACCTGCTTCTTGGGGGGATGCTCCTCGAACTGCGGCACCAGTTGGCCGACGTAGGTGTACAGGCTGACGGTGGCCAGCATGAAGAAGAAAATCTTGATGAAGGTGCCGGTCATTGCGCCGTCTCCTCGCTGTCTTTGTAACGCGCCGCCATGGCGAACACCGCCGATACCAGCAGGAAGAACACGATGGTGATGGCCGAAACCATCAGCGTGGCGTGGCCGTGGGTGGGGGTGAAGGCATTGGCGCTGTCGTCGGCGATGCGCCCGTAGATGTGCCAGTACTGCCGGATGCCCGAACGGATGTAGCCCATCAGCCCCATCAGCCAGGTGAAGCTGATGGCCAGGAAGAACAGGGCGTACTGCGAGCGCGGCGCGATCTTGCCCCACTGGATCGGGCCGATCTCCTTCGCGCCCTTCAATAGCGGGATGTCGATGGCGACGAACAGCGCCATCGCCGCCAGCACCGCTCCGACCTGATAGATCGAGAAGCCGATGCGGGTGATGGAGGGCACGAAGTAGCTGTAGAAGCCGTAGAACACCACGATGGCGGTGGCCGCCGCGATGGTCAGCGCCTGGGCGATATTGCCCTTGGTCGCCCAGGGCACCACGGGGATGCGGTTGCCGCGCCGGTAGATCATGAAGGAGATGAAGGTGGTGAGGATCATCATGTTCACCGCCGTGTTCTTAGCCGCCATGACCCCGAACAGCCCCAGGAAGGGGTGGTGCGATCCGCCCATCGCCGCCATCTCCATGCCTGAGGCGATGATGGAACGCGGCGTCGCCCAGATCATGAAACCCAGGGTCAGGATCAGCATCAGCCCGACCTGGAACTTGGTGTAGCGCTCCGCGCCGGGGATGCGGCCCATGCCCAGCCAGAGGTAGAAGTTGGCGGCGAAGAACAACAGGCCGATCAACATGGCTTGCAGGATCCACAGCCAGGCGAAGCTGCCGCCCATCATCGATACGCCCATCTGCTCGGAGAACTGGTAGATCTCCCGGCCCAGCCAGTAGCCGGCGAAGGGCAGCGGGATGAAGGCGGCGATGGCGATGAAGGAGCCGATGTAGCCCATCCAGTCGTACTGCGCTCGTTCCGCGTCGGTCTTGGCGTTGAGGAAGCGCACCGCCGCGTAGGCCGCGACGATGGCGCCGCCGAAGGCCACGTTGGCGATCAGGCGGTGGATATTGATGGGCAACCAGGTGTGGTTGTTGATCGCGCCCCACAGGCTGGTCAGGTTGTTCATCTCGTCGATGCCGCCGGGACTCATCATGAAGGTGACCCAGATGTCGGCGGTGAACAGGATCGCCGTACCCCACAGGTTCACCAGCAGGCCCAGCAGCAAATGCCATTTCTTCAGCGACCCTTGCAGCCGATCCCAGGTGACCCAGTAGAGGGTGGCGACGATCACCTCGCCGAAGATCAGCACGATGTAGAACAACCAGGTCGGCTTGAACAGGCCGGAGAGGTAACCGGTGAGCTTGGGGTAGAGCACCACCAGCAACAGCAACAGCAGGCAACCCAGCACCGCCGTCAGGGTGTAGGCCATGGCCAGCAGCTTGGTGAATTCCCTCGCCAGCCCGTCGTAGCGCTTTTCCTTGGTCGCCACGCCGATGATCTCGGTGATATAGGCGAAGATCGGCACCCCCAGCACGAAAGCGCCGAACATCAAATGCAATTGGGCGACGATCCAGATCGCGTTGCGGTTGGACAACCCGAACAGCGAGCGGTAATCGGCGGCCGGCAGCGAAGAAATAAACCAGTTCGCGACCAGATAGGTCACGGCCAGCATGAGCGAGATCTTGACGACCCCCTTCCAGGCGGCTTTGAGCGCCGCGTAGGCGCCGGTTTGAGTGGATTCCAATCTGTCCCCCGATGGTCAAGTCGTGCGGCGAAATGCCACTGGAGGTTGAATAGCAGCGAACGTGCCAGCACGGCGAAATACACGGGAGCCCGCGTGGGATGCGGCTTCAGTGAGGGCGTCAGCCCGTGGCGGGCCGGCCTTGCCGCGATAGAATTTCGATCGGGACGGTAGTTTTTCTGCCAGCCTGCTGGGCTGTGGGTTACTTATTTCGGCCCTGCTTCGCCTGCGCGCGTGGTGATCGGCCGAGTCGACCGAGGTGGTTCACCCGCAAGGGGCACGCCCTATCCGTAAGTGGCTAAAGCCCCAACGGCTTGGATGCAGGTCATCGCTTTCCCAGCAGTTCGGATCGTCCGATAGTGTTGCTCGGGGTGGCAAGCACGGGCGGTTCCGAGAACCCTGTGAACGCGTCGCTCGTTTGCCATTCGCCAAGCGCAAAGACACGCTGGTCGCGCAACCCGGTCACGCCCTCGATCCAGGCGTTCAGCATGCGTTTGCCGATGTCCGAAAACTCCGGGTGCAGGCGCATGGCTGCGCGTACCTGGGGGGCGACCTGCGCCACCGCATCGCTGATCGCCTCGACCATTTCCGCCTGTTCCCGGGCTGGGATGCCGAAGTGGGCGGTAATGAATTTCTGCAAGGTCTTGCCCGGCGTCCAGGTTTTCTTGCCCATGAAGGCGATGCCCGGCGGGTTGTGCTGGAAACCCGCGTACACGCAGGTAGTGAGCATGTCGTAGGCCGGAGACAGATGGACATCGGCGCGGGAGGTATAGAGCAGCGCCAGGTTCTTGGCGTGGCAGTCGGCATTGCGCAGGGCGTAGGTAAGCAGCAGGGTGAGGGCAAGCTGGCGGAAGGTATTCAGCCGCTCGCCGCCCGGCACATGGTCGCGCACCGCGCGGGCGATCCGTTCCCAGGTGGTGTCGTATTTGGCGGCCGGGCGCAGGCCCAGCAGGGCGCAGAAATCCTCCATGCCCCAGTGGGGTTGGCCGTTCTCGCCGACGTCGAAGCGATGCACGACCAGCACGCGGCCGTCGTCGGAAATCTCCGTCCTGGCTGTGGGCAGCACGCGGGCCGCGACCTGCATGCAGAGATGTTCGTTGAGCGCAACGAAGGGCAACTGGCGGGACGAACCCTTGATGATGTGCCGGCGGGTAACGAGGCTTGCCTTCTTGTGCGGTCCGAGTGGTTCCGTCTGGGCGTCGAGGAATTTTGGCACGACGCCCGATACGCCGCTGGCGGCATGCCGCCGGACCAGTTCGGCGAAGGCCTCCTCGGAATTGTCGCCGCGCAGCAGCTCGGCCACTTCGACGGATTTGGCGGGTTCGTCCAGGGACGCGCCGGGCGCTGCCACTTGCAGGCGACCGATCATGTTGCGGCCGATGACGGACAGGAGCGCCGTGGGGCTGGCGCCGACGTGCGGGCCGAACTGCTCCTGCAACACTTGAAGCAAATAGCCTTCCGGCAGATTCATCTGGAACACGGGATGCAGGGGATCGTCCCAGACGTAGGACTCGGTACGCACCGGCATGGTGAGCGAGACGAAATCGTCGGGCGCGGTACCGGCGTGGTAGGTCAGGACGCTCTTGAAGTCGCCGATCGGCTCCAGCGCCGCCACGTCGCGGCCGAGGACGTAGACCGCGAGCTTCATCCGCCCGCGCGCTCACGGCGCAATTCGTCCAGGGAACCCGAGGCGCCCATCTCGGAGAACTGGACCTCCATGCCGAGTACCGCCAGCACGGCCAGCAGCTTGCGCGAGCCGAATTCGACCGTGCGCCCGCGCTCGAAGCGCGACAGCGATTCCGGCGTGACGCCCGCCTGCCTGGCCACGTCGTATTGCTTGAGGCCGAGGGCCTGGCGACGGGCAGCGACGGTTTCGCCAAGTTCTTGAAGGGTATTCATATTGATATTTACGTCAACTTATTGGTTTGTTACGCATATTGTTGACGTATATATCAATATTATCAAGTTCAGTCCGTGTCGTCGGTGATGCCATACTGCTTGAGCTTGCCGCGCAGGGTGATGCGGGCGATGCCGAGGCGGTCGGCGGTCTTGGTTTTGTTGCCCTTGCAGCGTTCCAGCATGTACAGGGTGTGGCGTTTTTCCACCTCGTCCAGGGTCATCAGGCCCCCCGGCCATTCGCCGGCTTCCACCACGGGGGCATCGAACAGTTCCTTGGGCAGGTGTTCCGGCAGGATGAGGCCGGAGCCGGCGAGGATCAGCGCCCGTTCCATCACGTTGCGCAGTTCGCGCACGTTGCCGGGCCAGGCATAGTCTTCCAGCAGCGTGTCGGCGCGCCCATCGAGTTTGGCCTTGGGTACGCCGAGCACCTTCGCCGCCTGTTCGAGGAAATGCCGCGCCAAGGGAAGGATGTCGGGGCGGCGTTCACGCAGGCCGGGCACGTCGATGCCGGCGACGTTGAGGCGATAGTAGAGATCCTCTCGGAAGCGGCCCGCCTTCACCATGGCGGGCAGGTCGCGGTTGGTGGCGGCGACGAAACGCACATCCACGCTCATCTCGCGCTGGCCGCCCACGCGGCGGAAGGTCTGGGTCTCCAAGGCGCGCAGCAGCTTGGGTTGCAGGGCAGGGGAGAGATCACCTACTTCATCCAGGAACAGGGTGCCGCCGTCGGCCAGTTCCAGCAAGCCACGCTTGGCCTGCTTGGCGTCGGTGAAGGCGCCTTTTTCGTGGCCGAACATCTCGGATTCCAGCAGGCCCTCGGAGATGGCCGAGCAGTTGAGGGTGACCCAGGGCCCGACGGCGCGACTGGAGAGGTTGTGGATGGCCTGGGCCACCCGTTCCTTGCCGACGCCGGATTCGCCCCGGATCAACACCTGGGTGCGCCCCGCGGCGGCGATGCGGCGGGTGGTTTCCACCAACACCAAGAAGGCGGGGCTGGCGCCGATCATGCCTTCCAGGTCGTCGGGGCCGCAGACATGAGCGCCGAC
>JBGSHR010000462.1:0-4700 GCA_041752155.1 Thiobacillaceae bacterium
GGGCGGGCCGCGAGGGCGGCCAGGGCGTGGCGCTGGCCCCAGGCCAGGTACAGGGACATCCCCAGGATCAGCGGGCCGTGGGCATTCTCGTCCTGGGTCCAGGTGTTCTGGGCCAGGTACCAATAGGTGGGGAGATAGAGCACCGCCAAGGCGAGTAGCACCGGCGACCAGGCCAACAGCAGCGGGGGGAACTTGTGGAGCAGGGAGGGGCTGGTCAGGGTGGTCATGGCGGTGTGCGTGGTGAAGGACTCCCGGGCTCGGGCCGGAGGGCGAACAGCGTGGGGTCGATGCGATGCGAGGAGGCCATTGCGCTTGCGGCTGCCCGAGGTAAGACGGGGCATGTTGAGACCTGCCGGTTACAGGAATATTTACCCACTCCCCGGGCCTGGGATTTGCCCGGCAATCACCCTGTAAGAATCGGGACTGACAATGGCGCTCCGTTTCTTCGCGCACTGTCGGCGATCCTTCGCAGAATGCTAGCCAGCCAAGCCACTCATCCCAATCTGCTGTACCGCGGCACCTCCCTGACGGGTTTCCTCAAGGCCATCTGGGATCCGATGATGGCCGTGGCGACCCTGGCCATCGTCTGCGCGCTGTACGGCGAGACGTTCGACGGGCCCCTGATCCTGCTCTCCATCATCGTCTTCTCCATGCTGTATCCGGGCAACATCACCCTGCACCGGAGCTATCGCGGCGTGCTGCGCGAGGTGCTGGTGCAATGGCCGCCCGCCCTGGCGGTGTTGTTCCTGCTGGGCTACGGCACCCACTACCTGGACAGCTTCGACCTGGAGATGCTGGAGGCCTGGGTGCTGGCGGTGCCGGTGCTGTGGGTCATCTCTCACCTGTTGCTGCCCCGCGTCGTCCCCAAGCTGTTCGCCATGGAGGGCATTCGCACGGCAGTGATCATCGGCGCCAACGATACCGGGCGCCGTTTGGCCGATCAGTTCGTGCGCGAGAAACACCTGGCGGTGGATTTTCTGGGTTTCTTCGATGACCGCAGCCTGGAGCGCCTGGGCGAACTGCCCCACGGCCGGCCCCTGGGGCGCCTCGACGGCATCGCCGACTACGCGCGCCAGACCAGCATCGACGCCATCTTCATCGCCCTGCCCATGGCCTCCCAGCCGCGCATCCTCAAGCTGCTGGACGATCTCAAGGACTCGACGGTGTCGATCTACTTCGTGCCGGATATCTTCGTCACCGACCTGATCCAGGCCCGGGTCGACGAGATCGGCGGCATGCCCATCGTCGCCGTGCGGGAGACGCCGTTCAACGGCTTCAACGGCCTGGTCAAACGCTTGAGCGATCTCGCCATCGCCTCCCTGTTTCTGGTGCTGCTGGCCCCGGCCATGCTGGTGATCGCCGTGGCGGTGAAGGCGACCTCGCCCGGGCCGGTCCTGTTCAAGCAGCGCCGCTACGGCCTCGACGGCAAGGAGATCATGGTCTACAAGTTCCGCTCCATGACCGTGTGCGAGGACGGCCCGGTGATCGCCCAGGCCCAGAAACAGGACAAGCGGGTGACCCGGCTGGGGGGCTTCCTGCGCCGCACTTCCCTGGACGAACTGCCCCAGTTCATCAATGTGCTGCAGGGCCAGATGAGCGTGGTGGGGCCGCGTCCCCACGCGGTGGCCCACAACGAGACCTACCGCAAGCTGATCAAGGGCTACATGGTGCGCCACAAGGTCAAACCCGGCATTACCGGCCTGGCCCAGGTCAACGGTTTCCGCGGCGAGACCGATACGGTGGACAAGATGCAGAAGCGCATCGAGTACGACCTGGAATACCTGCGCAAGTGGTCCCTGCGCCTGGATTTCGAGATCATCCTGCGCACCGCCTCCCTGGTGGTGCGGGACAGCAAGGCCTACTGAGCCCGCGGCTATCGCGCTCGCAACCTGGGCGCCGCCGGCGTAATTCATAGGCTGGCCGGTGGGATTCACTCGCTTGTAAGAATAGGCGGGTACTGTGCCCAGTCTTTCGCATACCCCTACTTCCACCATGCCAAGGTATCACTCCGTCCGGGCTTGTCTCGCCTTGCTAGCCGTGTTCGCCGGCTCAGCGCCGCTCCACGCCGCCCAGGCGAGCGCCGTCTCCCCGCCGCAAGCGGCAGCTCAGGTCGAAGCCGGAACTCAGAGTCAGGCCGAAGCCGAGACTCAGACTCAGACTCAGGCCGAAGCCGAGGCGAGCATCAAGGAAACGCGCAAACCCTATCTGCTCAAGGAGGGGGACGGGCTGGAGGTGTCGGTCTGGCGCGAGGAGACCCTGCGCAAGGAGCTGAAGGTGCTCCCCGACGGCAGCATTACCTTCCCCCTGGTGGGCCGTGTCGTCGTCGCCGGACTCGCCGCCGGCGAGGTGGAGAAGCGGATCGCCGAACGCTTGAAGTCATTCCTCTCCGACCCGGTGGTGACCGTGGTGGTGGCGGGCATCAACGGCAACCGGGCCTATGTGATCGGCAATGTGATCAAGCCCGGGCCCTTCGTGCTGGATGCGCCCATGACCGTGCTGCAGGCCTTGAGCCTGGCCGGAGGGCTGGGCAAGTTCGCCGACGAGGACGCCATCAAGGTGCTGCGCGGGCAGGACGACGGCCAGGAAATATTGCCGGTGCGCTACAAGGATCTGATCAAGGCGAAGGACCTGACCACCAATGTCCAGCTCAGGGCCGGCGACACCATCCTCGTGCCCTGATGGCGTCATGAGCGCGGCACTCGCTACACGCGCCCTGGCCGCCCTGGCCCTGCTCCTGTCGGGTCCGGCCCAGGCGGGGCGCTATCAGCACGATCTTTCCGCCTCCCTGTCCGCCGAGTACGACAGCAATCCCGCCTTGTCGGCGATGCTTCCCAAGGCCATCTGGCGCGTCGTTGCCGCTCCCGCCTACCGCCTGAGCGGCGTTTCCGGGGCGAATCAATGGAATGCCCAGTTCGGCCTGCGTCTGGAACGCTCCACCGATGTGGCGCTCAGCGCCGATCGCCAGGACCCCAATGGGTCGCTGGCCTGGACGCGCCAGACCCGGACCGGCCAATTCGGCATTTCCGGCAAGTACGAAGAGGCCTCGACCCGGGTCACGGAATTTCAGGATACCGGCCTGGTGAGCGCCGACGGTTCCCGGATCGCCCAGTCCCTGACGGCCAACTGGTCGACCGAATGGGATGAGCGCACCAGCTTGTCGCTGAACGGCAGCTACGCGGATACCGCCTACCGGGGCGGTACCCTCACCGACTACGCCAACCTGAGCCTGGGGGCGACCGTGAGCCAGGCCTGGAGCGAACGCTCCCAGCCCTATCTCCAGTTCTCGGCCTCCCGCTACCTGCCTGCCAGTGGGCTGGGTTCGTCCGATTCCCTCAGCGCCCTGGCGGGGATCAAGCTGACCCTGTCCGAGCGGCTGAACCTGGATCTGCGCGGCGGCATGAGCGACACCTCGGGGCAGACCGACAACAGCGGCTGGCAGGGCGGTTTGACGCTGGATTACGTGGCGGACCCGCGCTCGGGGTTCCGTCTCGACCTGGGCAGAAGCTCTTCTGCCAGCGGCCTGGGCGGGTTCGCCGAGACGGACCAGATCAGCGGCTCCTGGCACCGGGCCCTGACGGAGACCAGCAATGCCGGCATTGATCTGTCCTGGCGCAAGAGCCAGGCGACGCTATCGACCACGACCCGGCAAGTCACGCTCTGGGCCAATCGAGAGCTGACCCCGGCCTGGTCGTTGCGCGTGTCCTACCTGTACAAGGCGCGCGAGGGCGCCGGCCAGGGCGAGGCCGATGGCCATGTCCTGGCCCTGGTGCTGAGCTATGCCCATCCCGACTTTTTCAACCTCTGAGGTGTGACCCGCATGGCCGCCCATTACGAACCGACCCTCCGCGATTACCTGGCCGTCCTGCGCCGCCGCGCCCTGCCCTCCGGGCTGGCGTTCGCCCTGGTGTTCGCGGTGGCGGTGGTGGTGGCCCTGCTGCTGCCCCCCACCTATCAAGCCAGCGGCACCATCCTGATCGAGTCCCAGCAGATTCCGGACGACCTGATCCGCTCCACCGTGTCCAGCTACGCCGACGAGCGCATCCTGGTGATCAAGCAGCGGGTGATGACCCAGACCAATCTGCGCAAGATCATCGACAAATACGATCTGTTCGCGGCGGAGCGGCAATCCGTGCCCGCCTCCGAGCTGCTGGACCAGATGCGCTCGCGCATCGGCGTCGAGCTCATCAGTGCCGACGTGGTGGGCAACCGCAAGACCACCATCGCCTTCAAGGTGGTCTACGACGACAAGCAGCCCGACATCGCCTACCGGGTGGCCAACGAACTGGTGACCCTGTTCCTGGACGAGAACGTGAAAACGCGCACCGCCCGCGCCACCGAGACCACGGAATTCCTGACCCAGGAGGCGGACAAGCTCAAGGCCAGCCTGGAGACCGCCGAGGGGCAGATCGCCGACTACAAGCAGCAGCACGGCAATGCCCTGCCCGAGCACCTGGAATTGCACATGACCATGCTGACCCGAGTGGACGCCGACCTGCAGGACGTGGACCGGGCCTACAAGGACGCCCAGGCCGAGGCCCGGCTGCTGGATATCGAACTGTCCGCCACCAAGGGCGGCCTGGAACAGTCGCCCGTCGCCGGCGGCGCCGCCCTGTCGCCGGCCCAGCAGCTGACCCTGTACCGCACCGAGGCGGCCAAGCTGACCGCCACCTATAGCCCGAACCACCCGGACGTGCGCGCCC
>JBGSHR010000463.1:0-2740 GCA_041752155.1 Thiobacillaceae bacterium
CCGGTCTCCGGCCTGGACCACCGCCCGCGCCGGCGCGCCGATGTGCTGGCGCAGCGGCACCACGTAGCGCGGCAACAGAGGCATGGCGCGTATGGGTGTGGCGTTGGATTCGGCCTTGTGGCCTTCCGGATGGACGCCGCCGTTGAAGGCAAACAGTTTTCGGCTCATGCCACCTGCTTCATGTGATGCACCGGATAGCGCCACTTCCAGGTGGTGACGTCTTCCTTGATCACTTCCATGGAGATGCAATCCACCGGGCAGGGAGGCAGGCACAGCTCGCAGCCGGTGCATTGGGCGGCGACGATGACGTGCATCTGCTTGGCGGCGCCGACGATGGCGTCCACCGGGCAGGCCTGAATGCACAAGGTGCAGCCGATGCAGGTGTTTTCGTCGATCACCGCCACCGCTTTGGGCTTGTGTTCCAGCTCGCCGCCCGTGGGCACGTTCACGCCCAGCAGTTCGGCCAGGCGTTTGACGCCCTCGGCGCCCCCCGGCGGGCACTTGTTGATCTCCGCCTCGCCCTTGGCGATGGCCTCGGCATAGGGCTTGCAGCCGGGAAAGCCGCACTGGCCGCATTGGGTCTGGGGCAGGATGGCGTCGATCTTCTCCACCAGGGGGTCGTCCCGCACCCGGAACTTGATGGCCGCCCAGCCCAGGATGCCACCCAGCACCAGGCCTATGCCGGCCATGACCAAGACGGCGCCGAGCATTACGCGATCCGCCCGGTCATCAGCGGATCAACCCGGCGAAGCCCATGAAGGCCAGGCTCATCAGCCCGGCCGTGATCATGGCGATGCTGGTGCCCCGGAATGGCCGGGGCACTTCCGCCGCATCCAGGCGTTCGCGCATGGCGGCGAACAGGATCAGCACCATGGAGAAGCCGAGGGCGCCGCCCAGGCCGAAGAACAGGGATTCGACGAAATCGTGCTGGGCCTGCACGTTGAGCAGGGGGATGCCCAGCACCGCGCAGTTGGTGGTGATCAGGGGCAGGTAGATGCCCAACACGCGGAACAGCACCGGCGAGGTCTTCTTGATGAACATCTCGGTGAAGCCGACGATGCCGGCGATCACGACGATGAAGGAGATGGTGCGCAGATAGCCCAGATCCTGGCCCAGCAGATAGGTGTTGATGAGGTAGCTGGCGCCGGAGGCCAGGGTCAGCACGAAGGTGGTGGCCGCTCCCATGCCGAGGGCGGTCTCCAGCTTGCGGGATACGCCCATGAAGGGGCAGAGCCCCAGGATCTTGGACATCACGATGTTGTTCACGAACACCGTGCCGATGAGGATGAGTAGGTAGTTTTCCATGGGCCGCTTGAGTTACCGGCGGGATTATCGCGCTTGGCGGAGCTTGCTCACAACCCTGATGGTGGCGCCGTTACAGGCCGTGTCGCTGTGTGCCGCGCCCGCGCCGCCGCAGCCGGGCCAAAAGCCGGAAATAGATCAGGGCATTGACCAGCAGGACGCCCAGGCCCAGGGCGATCTGCAGGGCGCGGGTCAGCCCGTCCGGATAGATCAGCGCCAGCAGGTAATGCTGAAGAAAATCGCCGCCGAAGACCGGTTCGCCGGCCAGGTGTCGGAAGCGGTTTTCCAGAGGCGTCAGGGGGCAGATGCCGCCGCTCAGCTCCACCCAGGCCCCCCAGGCCAGGGCCGGGAGGTGCAGCCAGGCCAGACGCGGCCAGCGCCACGACGCCAGACCGCCCAGGACGACGAACAGGATGAAGCCCAGGTGCAGCAGCAGGACCAGATCCGCCAGCAGGCTGTAGGCCATGGCCTGGATGCTCTGAGAGGCCCGCTAGTTCCAAGCCCCGTGAGTGGGCCGGCTCAGTCCAGCAGCTCGTGGGCGCCGTCGCACAGGGGGGCGTTGGCGGAATGTTTGCAGGCGCACAGCCAGTATTGGCCGGCGGTCTCGACCTTGAATTGCATGGGGGAGAAGTCCGTGTCGGCATGGGAGCCGTCGCACCAGGGCTGGGTCTTGGAGCGGCCGCAGGCGCACCACCAGTATTCGCCGGGTTCCAGGGTAAGTTCGATGGGGGACTTGCCGGCGACAACGGGTTCGCTCATGGGGTGTTTCCTCTCAATGTCTGGTTGCTGTCGGGTTGGTCCGGGCCGCTCCGTCGAGAGCGGCTCCTGGTGTTTCCCCGCGCGGCGGGCCGGGTGAGCCAGCTTACAGCTTCAGCTCGTGCCATTCAGCCACGTTCTCGCCAAGGTCTTGGGCGAGACCGGGATGGGTGATGCGTCCATTGGCCAGGTTCAACCCGGCGGCGAAGCCGGGGTCGGCCTCCAGGGCCGCTTTCGGGCCGGCGGCCAAGGCCAGGAGATAGGGCAGGGTGACCTCGGACAGGGCCAGGGTGGCGGTGCGGGAGACCGCGCCGGGCATGTTGGCCACGCAGTAATGCACCACGCCTTCCGTTTGGTAGAAGGGATCGCTATGGCTGGTGGGGCGGGAGGTCTCCGCCACGCCGCCCTGGTCGATGGCCACGTCCACCAGGGCCGAACCCTTGGGCATGGTGCGCAGCAGTTCCCGGGTCAGCAGCCGGGGCGCGCGCCGGCCGTGGATGTAGGCCGCGCCCACCACCAGGTCCACTTCGCGCAGGCAATCGGCCAGGTTGCCGGGATTGGAAAAACGGGTCTTGAGGCGGCCATCGTAATGGTCGTCATAGCCGCGCAGGCGATCCGCGTCCCGATCCAGGATGGTCACGTCCGCCCCCATGCCGACGGCGATGCGCGCCGCGTTGGCGCC
>JBGSHR010000464.1:0-1622 GCA_041752155.1 Thiobacillaceae bacterium
GCACCAGGGCCTTGACCGCCTGGCGCGTGGCGGCGTGGTCGGCGCCGCTGACCGTCACCTGACGGAACGGGAACAGACCCTCCAGGCCCGCGCGGCCCGCCGTCCACACGGAGAACACCAGGGTGAGGCCCAGGATCAGCCGGGTGATGCGGTTCAGGGCGTCCGGGTTATCCCACATGGGCCAACTCCAGCACGCGCAGGCACAGGTCCGGGAAATCGATGCCCGCCACCCGCGCCGCCATGGGCACCAGGCTGTGGTCGGTCATGCCCGGAGCGGTGTTGATCTCCAGCAGGTAGGGCGTGCCATCCGTATCCACCAGCACGTCCACCCGGCCCCAGCCGCGGCAGCCCAAGACAGTGAAGGCGCGCAGGGCCAGGGCCTGCATCGCAGTTTCCTGCGCCTGGGTCAGGCCGCTCGGGCAAAGATAGCGGGTGTCGTCGCGGAAATACTTGGCTTCGTAGTCGTAGAACTCCGTGGCCGGTTCGATCTTGACCACGGGCAGGGCGGAGCCACCCAGGATCGCCACGGTGTACTCGCCGCCGCCCAGGAAACGCTCCGCCAGCACCAGCGTGTCGTGTCGCGCCGCCTCTCGGTAGGCACCGGCCAGTTCCCCCGCCGCCTTGACCTTGGTGATCCCCACGCTGGAACCCTCGTTGGCCGGCTTCACGAACAGGGGCAGGCCCAGTTGCCGTTCCACCGCCGCCAGGTCGCTGCTCTCGTCGAGCAGGGCGTAATCCGGCACCGGCAGGCCGGCGCCGCGCCACACCAGCTTGGTGCGCCACTTATCCATGCCCAGGGCCGAGGCCATCACGCCGCTGCCGGTATAGGGGATGCCCATCAGTTCCAGCACGCCCTGCATGGTGCCGTCCTCGCCGCCACGGCCGTGCAGGATGACGAAGGCCCGGGCGTAGCCCCGCGCCTTGAGTTCCACCAGGGGCTGTTCGGCCGGATCGAAGGCATGGGCATCCACGCCCCGGCTCTGGAGGGCGGCCAGCACGGCCTTGCCGCTCTTGAGGGAGATCTCCCGCTCCGCCGAGCTGCCGCCCATCAGTACGGCCACCTTGCCGAAATGGGTTGGGCCGAAGCGGGCCGGGTCGATGCGCTCGGGCGTGGGTTCAGGTTTTGTCACCGATGATCCTCACTTCACGTACCAGGCGCGCGCCGGTCTTGGCTTCCACCTGGTTTTGTATGGTTTCGATCAGGCTCTCGATATCCGCCGCCTTGGCATCCTTCGCGTTGACGATGAAGTTGGCGTGTTTTTCCGAGACCTGGGCGCCGCCTATGCGCATCCCCTTGAGTCCGCACGCCTCGATCAGGCGCGCGGCGAAATCGCCCGGCGGGTTGCGGAACACCGAACCCGCATTGGGAAGATTGAGGGGCTGGCTGGCCACGCGCTTTTCCAGCAGATGCTTTATCGCCTCCCGGCTGGCCGCGCCGTCCCCGCGCGGGAACATGAACCAGGCCGCGACGAACCACTCGTCCCGCGCCACCGTGGGCGCCACATGGCGATAGGCGATGTGATAATCCTTGGGCGAACGACGCAGGGTTTCCCCCTGGCGGTTCACGGTCAGCACCTGGGAGACGAATTCCCAGGTCTCATGGCCGTAGCAGCCGGCGTTCA
>JBGSHR010000465.1:0-4611 GCA_041752155.1 Thiobacillaceae bacterium
GCGTCTGGCCGCCTTCTACGAGCGCGCCGGGCGGGTGGAGACCCTGGCCGGCGACCACGGCTCGGTCACCCTGATCGGCGCCGTGTCGCCACCCGGCGGCGACTTTTCCGAGCCGGTCACCAGCCATACCAAGGAGATCATCCAGACCTTCTGGGCCCTGTCCAAGGAACTGGCGGACGCGCGCCATTATCCGTCGGTGGACTGGCTCGAGAGCTTCTCCGGCGACGTGATCCTGGCCGCCAAATGGTGGGCGGAGAACGTGGACCCGGCCTGGCAGGCCTACCGCGCCGAGGCCCTGGACCTGCTGGCGGCGTCCGAGGAGTTGCAGCGCATCGTCAACCTGGTGGGGGTGGAGGCCCTGTCTTCCGAACAGCGCTGGACCCTGGAGGCGGCAGTGCTGATCAAGGAAGGGCTGCTGCAGCAGTCCGCCACCGACGAGGTGGACAGCTTTGCCTCGCCGGAAAAACAGTTCCTGCTGCTCGCCGCTCTGCTGGAGATCTACCGTCAGGGCATGCATCTGGTGAAACTGGGCGCGCCGGCCCGCAGGCTCATCCAGATGCCGGTGATGGCCCAGGCCCGGCGCTGGAAGAGTCAGCACAGTTCGGAGGATCTGGCCGTGCTGAAACAGAAGGTCGCGGCCATCCCCGATGAATTCCAGAAAATGGCGCTGGACTACGCACAAGCACCCACGGTCTGAGGCGACGAGCACACCATGAAGAACATCGAATATCGCACCGCCACCTCCACCCAGGGGGGGCTCATCATCATGGGAGGCGTACCTGGCGTGGCCGCCGGCACCCGGGTGCAACTGCGCGATTTTTCCGGCCGCCTGCGTTCCGGCCTGGTGATTCGCACCTCCGATGCCGCCGTGCTGGTGGAGGTGTTCGAAGGCACCGACGGCTTGGACCTGGAGCGGACCTGGGTGCGCTTCCTGGACGAGCCGTTCAAATTGCCCTTGTCCCGGGACATCCTGGGACGCGTATTCACCGGCGCCGGCCTGCCCCGGGATGGCCGCCCGCCGGTCATTTCCGCCGACCGCCGCGACGTCAACGGCGAACCGCTCAATCCGGCCGCCCGCGCCTATCCCCGGGAATTCATCCAGACCGGCATCTCCGCCATCGACGGCATGAATTCCCTCACCCGGGGGCAGAAGCTGCCCATCTTTTCCGGCGGCGGCCTGCCCCATAACCGGGTGGCGGCCCAGATCGTGCGCCAGGCCAAGTTGCTGGGCGAGGAGGGCTCGGACTTCGTGGTGGTGTTCGCCGCCTTCGGCGTGTCCAGCGCCGATGCCCGTTATTTCCAGGAAAGCTTCGAGGAATCCGGGGTGCTGAACCGGGTGGTCATGTTCCTCAATCTGGCCGATGAGCCGGTGATCGAGCGCTTGCTGACGCCGCGCGCGGCCTTGACCGCGGCGGAATACCTGGCCTACGACCTGGATTTCCACGTGCTGGTGGTGATGACCGACATGACCGCCTACGCCGAGGCCCTGCGCGAGGTGGCGGTGTTGCGCGGCGATGTGCCGGCGCGCAAGGGCTATCCCGGCTATCTCTATTCCGACCTGGCGGAGATCTACGAACGCGCCGGGCGCATCAAGAACCGGCGCGGCTCCATCACCATGATCCCGGTGTTGTCCATGCCTTCCGACGACATCACCCACCCCATCCCCGATCTCACCGGCTACATCACCGAAGGCCAGATCGTGCTGGGCCGGGAATTGACCAACCAGGGGGTGTACCCGCCGGTGACGGTGCTGCCTTCCTTGTCGCGCCTGATGAAGGACGGCATCGGCAAGAACGTCACCCGGGAAGACCATCCCCACGTGGCCAGCCAACTGTTCGCCAGCTACGCCAAGGCCCTGGAGGTGCGCGGTCTGGCCGCCATCATCGGCGCCGAGGAGTTGAGCGACGGCGACCGGCGCTACCTGGAGTTCGCCGAGGCCTTCGAGCGCCAGTTCATCGGCCAGGGCGAGGACGAGGACCGCAGCGTGTTCGAGACCCTGAACCTGGCCTGGGACCTGCTCTCCATGCTGCCGCCGGATGCCCTGATCCGGGTCTCCGAGACGGAGCTGGCGAAGTATCACAAGTGGCAGGCGACGCCGGAGCCAGCATGAAAATCAGGGGCAAGGTCCAAGCAAGGGGCAAGGGGCAAGGGGCAAGGGGCAAGGAAAACCCTGCGGCCTTGCTCTTCATTGCCTCTGCCGTTCCGGTGCCGTGATGAAGAAACGCTTATCCGTCCCCCCCACCAAGAGCGCCCTGCTGCAGGTCGGGCGCCAGGTGCGCTTCCTGGAACAGGGCCGGCAGATGCTGGAGAAGAAGCGCGACCTGCTCACCCGCCTGGTGTACGAACGCCTGGGCCAATACCGGGAACTGCGCGCCCAGACCGCGCGCGAGTTGGCCGATGCCTACCGCTGGCTGGGCATCGTGCAGATGCGCATGGGCGGGCAGATGCTGCGCCAGGCCTCGGTGGGCCTTAAACCGGCTGTGGCGATCAAGGTGGTGGCGCGTTCCAGCGTCGGCGTGGAATATCCCAGCGTCACCGCCGAGCCTCTGCCGCTCCAGCCCGTGGGCCTGATGTGGACCGATGTGAGCTTCGACGAGACCCGCCTGCGCCTGCGCAGCCTGACCGTGACCCTGGCGCGCCTGGGCGAGGCGGAAAACGCCTTGTGGCGCCTGTTGGCGGCCAGCCGCAAGACCCAGAAGCGGGTCAATGCCCTGAAATACAACATCATTCCGCGCTACCAGGCCACGGTGTATCACATCCGTTCCGCCCTGGAAGAGGATGAACGCAATACCCTTTTTCAGATCAAAGTACTGCGCGCCCGGACCGAATCCGAGGCGCGCTCGACCTGAGAGGAGAGAAATCATGAAGCAGCAATTACTTGCCCTGATCCTGCCCGGCCTGTTGGCCGGCACCGCCTGCGCCGCCGAGATGCCGACCATCATCAAGATTCCGCGTTTGACCCTGGAGGCTTCCCAGAAGCTGGCCCAGGGCGCGGTGGAGGCCTGCCGCAAGCAGGGCATCCAGATCGGCGTCACGGTGGTGGACCGCAGCGGCGACGCCATGGTGTTCCTGCGCGACACCCTGGCGCCCCGGGTCACCATTGAGATCAGCCGCCAGAAGGCCTACACGGCGGTCAATTTCAACGCGCCCCTGTCCACCATGGAGGACCGTTTCACCAAGCCCTTCGCCGTGGGCAAGGTGGACGGACTGCTGTTCTCCGCTGGCGGCATTCCCATCGAGGCGGCGGGCAACATCGTCGGTGCCGTGGGCGTTTCCGGCGCGGCGACCGGCGAACAGGACGAGGCTTGTGCCCGGGCCGGCCTGAACGCCATCGCCTTCGAACTGGAGAGCGCCGGCCCCTGATGGCGCGGCGTTGGGCTCAGGCCCGGCGCGTCAAAACCGTTGCCCATTCCCATAAGCCGTTGGGATGGGGCACCCGGGTCGGCTCCTGGTCCGGCCAGTGCCAGCGGCTCGTCGCAAACAGGGCGTGCATCGCCGGCAGGGCGCAGTGGAACGGCGGCCCGCCTTCCCGCTCGGTCTGCATGAACAGGGCGAACAGGCGTCCCTCCGGCCTGAGCCAGCCGTGCAGTTGCCGCTCGTAGGCCGCCCAATGCTCGGGACTCAGGGCGCACAGGCAGGTCTGTTCGTAGATGGCGTCGAAGGGGGCCGCCGGCTGCCAGCTCAGGGCATCTTGGCACACCGTCTCGGCGCTGACGCCAGCCTGTTCCAGTTCCTTTTCCAGGTGTTGCAAGGCGGTGGGGGCGATATCCAGGGCGGTGACCCGGAAGCCCTGTTGCGCCAGGATCACCGCCTCGTGGCCTCGGCCGCAGCCGGGAATGAGAATGGCGCCAGGCGCCAGCTCACGAGAGGTCAGCCAGTCGGATAGGGCCGGGCTGGTCTCGCCCCGGTCCCAAGGGATGGTGTTGGCGCGGTATTTCTCGTCCCAGTGGTTCATCTTGGAAAGTCCGGTTTTTCACCACAGAGACACAGAGGCACAGAGGAAACCTGTAAATCAAGGCGCCTATTGGCCGACATTCACCAGGTGGGCGATGCCGATTGGCGGCGACTCTTTGTTTTTCTCTGTGCCTCTGTGTCTCTGTGGTGAGCAATTAAGGTTCGCGATTGATGGATCGCCCCAATGCCCATCTTCGCCAGCTTGCGCCTCCCGCACAACTTGGGCATAACTGCCGCGCATGTCCGCGACCGATCCCTTCCTCCCCCCCGCCATCTGCCTGATGGGCCCCACCGCCAGCGGCAAGACCGATCTGGCTGTGGCCCTGGTGGAGCGTTTCCCGCTGGAAATCATCAGTGTGGATTCGGCCCTGGTGTATCGCGACATGGACATCGGCACGGCCAAACCGGATGCCGCCACCCTGGCCCGGGCACCCCATCACCTCATCGATCTCATCGCCCCGACCGAGGCCTATTCCGCCGGCCGCTTCAAGGCCGATGCCCTGGGCCTGATGGCGGAGATCACCGCCCGGGGCCGGGTGCCCCTGCTGGTGGGCGGCACCATGCTGTATTTCAAGGCGCTGCTGGTGGGCCTGGACGACATGCCGCAGGCCGATGCTGCCGTGCGCTCCGCGATCGATGCCCGGGCCCTGGCGCAAG
>JBGSHR010000466.1:0-2167 GCA_041752155.1 Thiobacillaceae bacterium
CCCCGGATCGCCAGGGGCGTGGCGGCGGCGCGGGCGGCCAGCACCCGGGCTTGCAACTCGCTGGACATGTCGAGGTCGGCCATGGCTAGAACCTGGGCAGCTCGGGGAATTTCAATTCCCCGGCGTGGACGTGCATGCGTCCGAACTCGGCGCAGCGATGCAGGCTGGGCACGGCCTTGCCGGGATTGAGCAGGCCCAGGGGATCGAAGGCCGCCTTCACGGCGTGGAACTGTTCCAGCTCCGGGGTGGGGAACTGGCTGCACATGGCGTCCAGTTTCTCCACGCCGACCCCGTGCTCGCCGGTGATGGTGCCCCCCACCGCCACGCACAGCTCCAGGATGCGTCGGCCGAATGCCTCGGTCTTCTCCAGCTCCCCGGGCGTGTTTGCGTCATAGAGGATGAGGGGGTGCAGGTTGCCGTCGCCGGCATGGAACACGTTGGCCACCGGCAGGCGGTATTCCCCGGACAGGCGCTTGATCTCCCCCAGTACGTGGGCCAGATGCTTGCGCGGGATGGTGCCGTCCATGCAGTAGTAGTCCGGCGAGATGCGGCCCACGGCGGGAAAGGCGTTCTTGCGCCCGGCCCAGAATTTCAGGCGCTGGGCCTCGTCCTCGGCGCTGCGCACCTCGGTGGCGCCGGAATCCAGCAGCAGTTGGCGTACCAGCAATATCTGCTCCGACACCTCCTCGTTTATCCCGTCCAGCTCGCACAGCAGGATGGCGGCGGCGTCCTCGGGATAGCCGGCGTGGATGAAGGCCTCGGCGGCGCGGATGGCCGGGTTGTCCATCATCTCCAGGCCCGCCGGGATGATGCCGGCGGCGATGATGGCCGCCACCGCCGCGCCGGCCTTCTCCACATCGTCGTAGGCGGCCAGCAGCACCTGGGCCCGCTCCGGGCGGGGCAGCAGCTTCACCGTGACTTCCACGATCACGCCCAGCAGGCCTTCGGAGCCGACAAACAGGGCCAGCAGGTCCAGACCGGGGCCATCCAGGGCCTGGCTGCCCAGGGTGACCAGTTCGCCTTCCATGGTCAGCAGCGTCACCGACAGCACGTTGTGCACGGTGAGACCGTACTTCAGGCAATGCACGCCGCCGGAGTTCTCCGCCACGTTGCCGCCGATGGAACAGGCGATCTGGGAGGAGGGGTCCGGGGCGTAGTACAGGCCGTAAGCCGCGGCCGCCTCGGAGATGGCCAGATTGCGTACCCCGGGCTGGACCCGGGCGATGCGGTTGGCGGGATCGATCTCCAGGATGCGGTTGAACTTGGCCATCCCCAGCAGCAGCCCGTTCTCCAGGGGCAGCGCCCCTCCGGACAGGCCGGTGCCCGCGCCCCGGGCCACCACCGGCACGCCGTGTTGGCTGCACAGCCCGAGGATGGCGCGCACCTCGTCCACCGTCTCCGGCAGGGCCACCGCCTCCGGCGTGCGACGGTAGGCGGAGAGACCGTCGCATTCGTAGGGGCGGCAGGCCTCGGCACTGGTTAGCACCCGGCCGGGTGCGCAGGCCTGCAAGTCGATCAAGAAAGCTTGGCTCAGGGGCATGGGTCAGGATGATGCCAGCATTGAATCAAACAGGCTTCACGCCGCCCGGGCGTGTTGATCCTGGCGTCCCGCCAGGCGCCGGAAGGCGATCAGCAGGGCATCGTCTCCCCCCACGTTGCCCGGAAAAATCACCACCGGCATATCGGGGAAGCGGGCATGGTCGTCCGGGCAACGAACCACCGAGCAACCCGGCAGGATCTGGCCCAGCACCCGCGAGGCGCGCAGGGCGAGGCCGGTGGAGAGCACGTCGTTGGAGGTGATGCCGCCCTTGCTGATCAGGAATCCCAAGGTCTCGGGCAGGCCCCGCACCACGTCCATGAGAAAAGCGGAGACCTGCTCGCCGAATGCCAGCCGGGCGGCCTGGTTCGAGAATCCGCGCTCCAGACGGCTGGTGAAGATCACCGGCGTTCGGCCGGCGGCATGGATGTCCGCCGCCTTGGCGAGGGTTTCCAGGAGCAGCGCCTCGCGTTGCGGAATGATGCGATCGACATCGATCTCCACCGACACGGCGTCGGGCTCCCGCAGCAAGCGAGCGAGTTGATCGGTGGTCTTTTTTACATGGGAGCCGACGAGCACGGCGCCAGGCCGGTCGCCGCGCGCGTAGCGGTGCATGTCCTCGGCCGCCAC
>JBGSHR010000467.1:0-7482 GCA_041752155.1 Thiobacillaceae bacterium
CGCCGCCGCCAAGGCCGGGGCGCGCCATGTGGTGAACGTGGATTTCGCCGAGTCCAGCCTGGCCATCGGCAAGGACAACGCCCGCCTCAACGACCTGCCGGTGCGGCCCCGCTTCGTCAAGAGCGACGTGTTCGCCGCCCTGCGCCAGCTCTCCGGCCTGGGCCAGCCGGCCTTCGTGCGCGGCAAGCGCCTGCCGCCCTTCCCCAAACTGGAGCCCCATGCCTTCGACCTGGTGTTCCTGGACCCGCCGCGCTACGCCAAGAGCGCGTTCGGCGTGGTGGATCTGGTCAACGACTACCCCGCCCTGTTCAAGCCGGCCCTGCTCAGCACCGCGCCGGGGGGCACCCTGATCTGCTGCAACAACGTGGCCGAGGTGTCGCGGGATGTCTGGCTGGATCAACTGCAACGCAGCGCCATAAAGGCAGGACGTGAGATTCGGACGAGCGAGTGGATAGAACCGGAAGCGGACTTCCCCAGCCGCGACGGCCAGCCGCCCCTGAAGATGGTGTTGCTGCGGGTGTGAGCCGGGTGGGTGGGACGGCTCAGGCCGCCTCGCCCATCACGTAGCGCCACAGGCCCTGCACCGCCAGGATCTCCTGCCCCAGACCGCCGTGCTCGGCGCGGGCGTGCTCGGCTCCTTGCAACTTGACCGCGTGCTGGCGCCGGCGCAGTTCCCGGTAGGCATCCGCCGCCGCCAGGGCGATTTCCTCCGGCACCAACCCCAGGCTGCCCGCCCGCTTGAGCAGGGCGATGTTGCCGACGTTGGCGGTGAGCTCCGGATAGCGGGCGGCGTGGGCCAGCACCAGATATTGCACGGCAAATTCCACGTCCACCAAGCCACCCCGGTCGTGCTTGAGATCGAACAGGCCGGAGGGGTTGGGATGGCCGTCCAGCATCTTCTGGCGCATCTCCAGCACCTCCGCGCGCAGCTTGGCGGCATCCCGGGACTTGCCCAGCACCTCGTCGCGTATCAGGTCGAAACGTTGGCCCACAGCCGTATCACCGCAGCAGAAGCGGGCCCGGGTCAGGGCCTGGTGCTCCCAGGTCCAGGCGTGGTTGTACTGGTAGTCCTCGAAGGCCTCCACGGAACTCACCAGCAGGCCGGCGGCACCGTCCGGGCGCAGGCGCAAGTCGGTCTCGTACAGGGTGCCGGCGGGAGTCAGGGTGGACATCCAGGTGATGAGTCGCTTGCCCAGGCGGGCGTAGATCTCCTGGGCGTCCGGGTGGGGATCGTCGTACAGGAACACCAGGTCCAGGTCCGAGGCATACCCCAATTCCTTGCCCCCCAGCTTGCCGTAGGCGATGACGGCGAAGGCGGGCGTGTCCCGATGGCGGCCCTTGAGACTAGCCCAGGTCAGGCCCAGGGTGGCGTCCACCAGCAAATCGGCCAGATCGGCCAGGTGGTCGGAAAGCCGCTCCAGGGTCCACACCCCGGCCAGGTCCTGGGCCAGGAGACGGAAGGTCTCGGACTGCTTGAAGTGGCGCAGCTCGTCCATCTGCCGCTCCACGTCGCCGTCCATCTCGTCCAGGCGCCGGCCCAAGTCGGCCCGGAGCTGGGACCAGTTCGGCGGCGCCATGAGCTGGCGCACATCCAGCAGCTCGTCCAGCAGGTGGGGCTGGCGTGTGAGGTACTGGACGGCCCAGGGACTGGCGCTGGCCAGCCGCGCCACCTGCATCAGGGTCTGGGGATACTCCGTGAGCAAGGAAAGATAGGGCGCGCGCCGGGCGATGGCCTCCAGCAGGGTGAGGATGCGGGCCAGGGTTTCGGCGGCGTTGGGAAAGCGGGCCGCCACCTCGATCAGGGGCGGCAGCAGCCCATCCAGGGCGGTCTTGTTCTTGGCCGGCAGGCTGGCGTAGCGACTGCTCTGGCACAGGGTTTCGAGCTGGGCCAGCACCGGCGCCGGCTCCCGGTAGCCGGCCAGGACGAGGCGATCAAGGGCATCCTCCCGGGGCAACAGGCACAGGCCGGACAAGGGATGACCCGACTGGTCTTCCTGGGGGGCGCCGAACACCTGCTCGAACTGGCCGGCCACCCGGCGGCGCAAACTCTTGAGGTGGGCCTCGAAGCCCTCCCAGTCGGCATAGCCCATGGCCCGGGCCACCAGCAGGCGGTCTGCGACACCATGGGGCAGGGTCTGGGTCTGGGCGTCATCCAGGTATTGCAGGCGGTGCTCCAGGTTGCGCAGGAACACGTAGGCCGCCTCCAGTTCGTCGCTTTGCTTGGCCGGCATCAGGTCGTAGGCGGCAAGCTGGTGCAGCAGGGTGCGGGTCGGCCGCATTTGCAGGGAAGCCAGCTGGCCGCCACGGATCAGCTGGAACACCTGGGCAATGAACTCGATCTCGCGGATGCCGCCCGGGCCCAGCTTGATGTTGTCGAGCTTGTCCTTGCGCTGGACCTCGCGCCGGATCTGGACGTGCAGCTCGCGCATGGCGGCGAAGGCGCCGAAGTCCAGGTACTTGCGAAACACGAAGGGCTTGCGCAGTTTTTCCAGTTCGCCCATGTGCGCGGCAGCGCCGGTCAGGGCGCGGCCCTTGATCCAGGCATAGCGCTCCCATTCCCGGGCCTGGGTATAGAAATACTCCTCCAGCATGGCGAAGCTGGACACCAGGGGCCCGGAATCGCCGTAGGGGCGCAGGCGCATGTCCACCCGGAACACGTAGCCGTCGCCGCTCTTTTCGTCGATGGCGTTGATCAGGCGCTTGCCCAGGCGGGTGAAGAATTCGAAGTTGGAGAGCTTGCGCGGCCCGGCGGTCTCGCCGTCCTCGGGAAACACGAAGATCAGGTCGATGTCGGAAGAGGCATTGAGTTCGCCGCCGCCCAGCTTACCCATGCCCACCACCATCAGCTGCTGGGGCTGGCCGGCGCTGTCCAGGGGCTCGCCATGGATGCCCGCCAGGTCTTGATGGTGGAATGCCAGGGCGGTCTGAAGCGCCACTTCGGCCAGATCGGTGAGGGTGCGCGTGACCTCCGCCAGATCCGCCAGCCCGTTCAGATCCCGCGTCATCACCCGGGCGAACACCTGCTCGCGCAGGCGACGCAGTTGGCGCTTGAGGTCCGCCTCGCAGGCAATATCGGACTGCAGGTAGGCGATCATTTCGCCCCGGACGACCGGCGCCGACAGGGTCTCCATCAACCACGCCCGCAACTCGGGGCGCGCCGCCAGCCGGTGATTCAACCAGCGGCTGAATGCGGCGGCGCGGGACAGCATTTCCTGGGGTGTGCTCATGTTGGAGTGGGAAATTGCCAAAAAAGCCGAAGTAGCCTAATTTTGCCCTTTCCTTGGGGGAGTCATCGATTTGTCCATCACTTTGCCGCCGTCTTTATTTTTCCTTCTGGGGACTTACACGTCATGAGCACCAGCATCGAATCCGTCCTGCACGAACACCGGGTCTTCCCACCCTCCGAGGCATTCCAGGCCCAGGCCACCCTCTCCGGCATGGAGGCCTACCAGGCCCTGTGCGCCGAAGCCGAGGCCGACTACCAGGGCTACTGGGCCCGGCTGGCGCGGGAACACCTGGCCTGGAAGCAGCCCTTCACCACCGTGCTGGATGAAAGCCGCGCGCCGTTCTACCAGTGGTTCACCGACGGCAAGCTGAACGCCTCCTACAACTGCCTGGACAAGAACATCGAGGCCGGCCTGGGCGACAAAGTGGCCCTCATCTTCGAGGCCGACGACGGCCAGGTGACCCGCGTCACCTACGCGGAACTGCTGGCCCGGGTGGCCAAGTTCGCCAACGCCCTCAAGGGTCTGGGCGTGAAGAAAGGCGACCGGGTGGTGATCTACCTGCCCATGTCCGTCGAGGGCGTGGTGGCCATGCAGGCCTGCGCCCGCATCGGCGCCACCCATTCCGTGGTGTTCGGCGGCTTCTCCGCCCACTCCCTGCGCGACCGCATCCAGGATGCCGGCGCCGTGCTCATCATCACCGCCGACGAACAGTGCCGCGGCGGCAAGAACCTCCCCCTGAAGCCCGCCGTGGACGAGGCCCTGGCCATGGACGGCTGCGAGACCATCAGGAACGTGGTGGTGTACCGGCGCACCGGCGGCGCCTGCAACATGGCGGCCGGGCGCGACCTGTGGTGGCATGAGCTGGTGGCCAACCAGTCCGAGATCTGCGAACCGGAATGGGTGGATGCCGAGCACCCCCTGTTCCTGCTCTACACCTCCGGCTCCACCGGCAAGCCCAAGGGGGTGCAGCATTCCACCGGCGGCTATCTGCTGCAGGCCGTGCTGACCATGAAATGGGTGTTCGACCTGAAACCCGACGACGTGTTCTGGTGCACCGCCGACATCGGCTGGGTCACCGGCCACACCTATATCGCCTACGGCCCCCTGGCCTGCGGCGGCACCGAAGTGGTGTTCGAGGGCGTGCCCACCTACCCGAATGCCGGCCGCTTCTGGCGCATGATCCAGGACCACCGGGTCAACATCTTCTACACCGCGCCGACGGCGATCCGCTCCCTGATCAAGCTGGGCGAGGCCAATCCGGAGCAGCACCCGGGCAAGTACGACCTTTCCAGCCTGCGCCTGCTGGGCACCGTGGGCGAGCCCATCAACCCGGAGGCCTGGATGTGGTACCACGAGCAAGTGGGCGGCGGACGCTGCCCCATCGTCGATACCTGGTGGCAGACCGAGACCGGCGGCCACATGATCACCCCCCTGCCCGGCGTCACCCCCACCGTGCCCGGCTCCTGCACCCTGCCCTTCCCGGGCATCATGGCCGAGATCGTCGACGAGATGGGTCACGACGTGGAATGGGGCAAGGGCGGTTTCCTGGTGATCAAAAAACCTTGGCCCTCCATGATCCGCACCATCTGGGGCGACCCGGAGCGCTACAAAAAGTCCTACTACCCGGAAGACCTGGGCGGCAAGCTGTACCTGGCCGGCGACGGCTCGGTGCGCGACCCCCACACCGGCTACTTCACCATCATGGGCCGTATCGATGATGTGTTGAACGTGTCCGGCCACCGTCTGGGCACCATGGAAGTGGAATCCGCCCTGGTGTCCCACCCCCTGGTAGCGGAGGCCGCCGTGGTGGGCAAACCCCACGACGTCAAGGGCGAGGCCATCGTCGCCTACGTGGTGCTGAAGCGCGCCCGGCCCACCGGCGACGAAGCGAAGGCCATCGTCAACGAACTGCGCAACCATGTCGGCCAGGAGATCGGCCCCATCGCCAAGCCGGACGAGATCCGCTTCGGCGACAACCTGCCCAAGACCCGCTCCGGCAAGATCATGCGCCGCCTGCTGCGCACCCTGGCCAAGGGCGAGGAGATCACCTCCGACATCTCCACGTTGGAAAACCCGGCGATCCTTGATCAGCTCAAAGAGGTGATCAAGTAAGCGGCGCAGTCGCTTACGGCGAAGCCGGATCGCAGGGTTTCAGTGCAGGCTAACCTCGCCCCGACAGGGGTGAGGTTAAGCGCGGAGCGCGGCCGGAACTAAAACCCCGCAATTCTGGATCAGCTCAAAGAGGTGATCCGGTAGGGCGCAGCCCCGACGGCGCAGCCGGCGTCGCGGGATTCCAGCGCAGGCTCTCAAGAAACACTCGCCAATCTATTGAATAACTTGGCTATTGCAGAGCTGTCCACCTGGGTAGCGCAGGCCTTCGACTAGATCAGGACAGGCTTCGATACGCCTTGCCTGGCAAGGCTACTCAGCCCGAACGGGTGTTTTGCCGATCCATCGACAAACCGTTCGTCCCGAGTAGGCTGGTCCGTTCGTCCCGAGTAGACGGTCCGTTCGTCCTGAGTAGGCGCGTAGTGCCGTATCGAAGGAAGCGCCGTATCGAGGGAAGCCGGCATAGCGATGAAGGCCCATCCCCCCGGCATTCAGACTTACAGATCCAACCCTTCCGACCACATCAAGGCGCTGATATGGGCAAGGTTGACCTCGTCGGGGTTCAGGCCGAGCTGGGCGGTCAGCTGTGCGATGGCCCGCAGGTCGGTGTTTTCGCAGGCGACCACCAAGTCCAGGTAGGGGGCATAGGCACCCTGCCCGTACAGCAGGGCATCCACCATGGGCGGGGCCAGCTTGAGGGATTCCATGGCCTGCGCCATGGGGACATTGAGCAGAGCATCCAGCATGGACAGAATGCCCACCACGAACAGCCCGCCGCGTAGATCCGGCGCCAGCCGCTCCTCCCCCAGCAGCTCGGCAAAGCGGGCACGCACCAGCGCGTTGCGCAGCAGGGCCTGACTGCGTCCATCGCCCTCCTGATGGGCGAACAGCAGCAGGGTCAGCCAGCGATAGAGTTGGTCATGGCCGAGCATGAGCAGGACATGGCTGATGGAGCGGACCGGATAGCGCAGCCCGACGGCGGGGGAGTTGATGTAGCGCAACAACTTGTAGGTCAGGCCGGCATCCAGCTTGAACTCTGCCTCGATCGCCGGGAACTCCGCATGGTTCATCACCAGGTTCAGCAATGACATGATGCGCAGACGGCTGGTGTCGATGCCATGGGGGGCGGCGGGCCTGAGCTGAGTGAAGAAATAGCCCTGGTAGAGATCGAAGGACAACTTGCGGCAAGCCGCGAAGCTTTCCTCCGTCTCCACGTTCCGGGCGATCAGCCGAGGGCCCCGGATGTTTTCAATACGCACCAGACGGTCGCACAGGCTCGTCAGGTCGTGCTCGCCCACATCCAGGCGCAGGTACTGGCTCTGCTTGGCCAGGGGGGTCATGCCTGGCGTCAAGGCGGACTCGTCCAGGGCCAGGGCATAGCCGAGGCGCGCCAGTTCCTGGCAACGCGCCAGCATCTCCGGCCCGGGTTGCGTGGGCGCCAGGGCCAGGATGGTGCCCTCCTTGGGCAATTGTTCCACCAGCGGGTTATCCAGCGAGGTGTGCTGGAGGTTCAGCAACGTGAACTTGCGACTCAAGGCCTGTTGGTAATGCTGGTCTATGGCCGTCACCAGAAGCATTTCATCCTGGATCTGTTCCAGGCTGGTGGCACCCGGCAGGACCGGCAGAGGCGTTCGGGTATTGATGTTCAGCTCGTAGCCCACCACCCGGTAATCCCCATCCAGCAAAGGCTGGCGCGTGAGAAAAGGCGGCATGGGCAACAGGTCCGCCTCCGTCTCGTAGCCGAGAGGCAAAGGATGGCTGTCCGTCCAGGACGACAGGGACGATTCCGCGGGGTTTCCGTTCAGCATGGCGGCCATGATGGGGTCCTTATCAAGCGGTTTTCTGATAGCGCGGTGCGGCATCTGGCCCGCCTGGCGCCTTCTTCTTCGTGTTCGCCTTGTCGGCGGCTGGAGGACGAACGATCCGCGCCTGACCCTCCCGCATCAGCGTGGACAACTCCTCGACCCCCAGGGGACGGGCGCGCGTGCCTTGGTGGTCGGTCCATAAAAACAGACTGCGCTGGGCACTGATCCAGGCCAGCTTGAGTTCCCGTGTGGCGCCGTCGGGCTCCAGCAACACCATCCAGTCGCCCGTCTCGAGCTGTGCCGGGGAGGTGAGAAACGGGGCGCTTGCGGCGGCGAGCGGT
>JBGSHR010000468.1:0-3183 GCA_041752155.1 Thiobacillaceae bacterium
GCTGCGCTCCTCCGGGCTACTCCCGGGGCCACGCTTCACGGAACGGCAATCTAACCGCCATCGTCGCTACATGTCTTGAGCCCAGAGTCCAGGTTGGCTGCAATTCCGCAGCCGCGCATTCCACACAACCTGACGGGAGTCTCTCAATGAAAAAAATCGCAACACTTGCCATGGCGCTGGCCATGGCCGCCACGGCGGGATTCGCCCCCGTGGCCCACGCGGATCGCGATGGCCGTTCCCACGCAGCCCATGACGACAAGCGCGGCCATGAGATGCGCGACGACAGCGTGCAGCTTGGCCCCCGCCCCTTCTATCTGGTGGAGGGCATGGACGAAGGCAAGCTCAAGGATCGCCTGATGCAGTGCCAGAGCGGGCCGTTTTATCGCACCGATTTCTCCATCGGCCATCGCGGCGCGGCCATGCAGTTCCCCGAGCATTCCGATGTGTCCTACCGCGCCGGTGCGCGCATGGGCGCCGGTATCGTCGAATGCGACGTGACCTTCACCCAGGACGGCGAGCTGGTGTGCCGCCATAGCGAGTGCGACCTGCACACCACCACCAACATCGTCGCCACCGAGCTCAACGACAAGTGCACCGTGCCCTGGACCGGCGCGGGCCAGAGCCCGAAACCCAAGTGCTGCACCAGCGACCTGACCCTGGACGAATTCAAGTCCCTCCAGGCCAAGATGGATGCCAGCAACCCCGCCGCCACCACCGCGCAGGGCTATCTGGGCGGCACGGCGAGCTGGCGTACCGACCTGTACACCGGTCGCGCCAAGGTGGTCACCTTCAAGGAGAGCATCGCGATCAACCAGGAGAATGGCGTGAAACACACGCCCGAACTGAAGGGCGCCGAGCACCAGGACCGGGTGGATGCCATCTTCGGCAGCCAGGCCGCCTACGCCCAGAAGTTCATCGACACCCTCAAGGAGGGCGGTGTGCGGTCCAAGGACGCCTGGGTGCAGTCCTTCAACAAGGAAGACGTGCTGTACTGGATCAAGAATGAGCCCGCGTTCGGCAAGCAGGCCGTCTATCTGGACAGCATCGATCCCACCGTGAGCCCGGCCATCCCGCGCCAGACCCTGGACGAGCTGAAGCAACTCAAGGCCCAGGGTGTGCGCATCATCGCCCCGCCCATGTGGGCGCTGCTGGCGGTGAACGACGCCGGCGAGGTGGTGCCCTCCGAGTACGCCATGGACATCAAGAAGGCGGGCCTGGACATCATCACCTGGACCTTCGAGCGCGCCGACCTGCGCCAGGGCGCAGCCAAGGGCGGCTGGTATTACCTGTTCGATCCGCAAGGCAAGGCCATCAAGAAGGACAGCGACATGTACAAGGCCCTGGACGTGCTGGCCAAGCAGGTGAAGATCCTCGGCATCTTCTCCGACTGGCCCGCCACGGTGACCTACTACGCCAACTGCATGGGCTTGAAGTAAGCAGCCTCTTGTAGCGGCAAGCTGGACGGCCCTCACGGGGGCCGTTTTTTTTTTGCCTCGCCGGTCGCCAGCCAGGACCCGCGCATATTTCCGACTTGCTCCGCCAAACCCGAAACGTTATAACTCCGTTATTACCGACCACGGAGCCATCGCCATGAAATCCACCCTGCGCCAGATCGGCAACTCCCGGGGCATCATCATCCCCGCCCCCCTTCTCGCCGAATGCGAAATCCAGGACGAGATCGAACTCACGGTGGAGGACGGGCGGCTGATCGTCACCCCCCTCAAGCCGGCCCGCTCAGGCTGGTTCGAGCACTACAAGCCCGAACAGGATGCGGATGCCTGGGGCGGCCTCGCGGAAACCGCCAAGGAACAGGAAGACTGGGAATGGTGAAGCGCGGCGAGGTTTACTGGGTCAACCTGGATCCCACCATCGGCAGCGAAATCCGCAAGACCCGCCCGGCCCTGGTGATCTCCCCCGACGACATGAATGCCGTCCTGCCCCGGGTCATCGTCGCCCCCCTCACCAGCAAGGGACAGCCCCTGGGATGCCGGCCGGAGGTGAAATTCGCCGGCAAGAAGGGTCGCATCCTGCTGGATCAGATCCGTTGCGTGGACAAGGCGCGGCTGGCGGGGAAGCTGGGGGAGATCGATGCCGCGCTGTGGCATTCGGTGTTGATGGAGATGCTGGGGTAAAGGGCAGGGCTCAGGCAGTGGGTGGGTGAAGCCGGCAGGGAGTGGCGAGTGAGGGGGATCGCAACGAAGGACTGTTGTTCGGCCAAAGTGGACAGTCACTACACAACTGAGCTGAACGATCAAGTGATGGGAAATGTGGACCTGTCTCCGGTTATTTGCGCGCAACGCCCCAACACGGGATTCTTAATTTCAGAGACGGCGCCGAGGCCGGGTGACTGGGCATTTTCAATACCAGACCCTGGATATCCAAGGCTTCAACCCCCGCGTTTGAACAGCCGCTTGACCCCCTCCCGGGCGTCGTCGACGTAGGTGTACACCACCGGGATCACCAGCAGGCTGAGGAAGGTCGAGGTGATCAGACCGCCGATGACGACGATGGCCATCGGTGCGCGGAAGCTCGGGTCCGTGCCGAGGCCGATGGCGATGGGCAGCATGCCGGCGCCCATCGCCACGGTGGTCATCACGATCGGGCGGGCGCGTTTGCGGCAGGCGTCGAGGAGTGCTTCCCAGCGGTTCAGGCCGTGGTCGCGCCGGGCCAGGATGACGTAGTCGATGAGCAGGATGGAGTTCTTGGTGGCGATGCCCATGAGCATGATCAGGCCGATCATCGAGGGCATCGACAACGCCGACTGGGCCACGAACAGGGCCAGGAAGGCGCCCGGCACCGATAGCACCAGGGCGGCCAGGATGCTCGCCGGCTGGACGAAATCGCGGAACAGCAGCACCAGCACGATGTAGATGCACATCACGCCGGTCAGCATGGCCAGGCCGAAGCTGGCAAACAGCTCGTTCATCGCCTCGGCATCGCCGACCGTGGTGCGGATCACGCCGGGCGGCAGCTTGCTCAGGCTGGGCAATGCCAGCGCCAGCTTTTCCACCTCGCCGAGGGGCTGCTGGTTGAGTTCGATCTCGAAGTTGATGTTGCGCAGGCGGTCGTAGCGGTCGATCTCGGCCGGCCCACCTTCGATGGCGAGGGTGGCGACGTTGCCGATGGCGACCGGGCCGCGGGCGCCGGGCACGGTCATCCGTTCCAGCAGGGCGATATCCTGGC
>JBGSHR010000469.1:0-4388 GCA_041752155.1 Thiobacillaceae bacterium
GGCATCCCCACGCCCCTGCGCAGCCATCTGTTCGAACGTCCCTCGCCGCTGCGGGACGGCGGCGGCCGCGGTTCGGGCGGGCTCGGCCTGCTCATCGTCAATCGCATTCTCAATCTGCACGACAGCCAGATCCGCCTGGAAAACGAATCCGGCCCCGGCGCCGCCTTCAGTTTCGAACTACCGACCGTCTAGGGCGACCGCCCCCTTCGCCCGCACCGAGACGCGCATCCACACAGGCCCTGAAGGGGGCTGCAATCCTCTTTCCCGGTGCTAATATCGCGGCTTGGCACCGCACTCGGGGAAGGAAACAAGCATGTCCGCGAAACATCCCATCATCGCCGTCACCGGCATGGCCGGGGCTGGCCTATCCACCGTGCGACACGCCTTCCGGGCCGTCTTCCAGCGCCTTGCCATCAAATCCACGGTCATCCACGGCGACGGCTTCCGCCGCTACACCGACCGCCAGTTCGCCGCTCTCCTGGACGAATCCCGCGCCAGCGACCGCCAGCTCTCCTGGTTCGGCCCCGAGTGCAATCATTTTCCCGAACTGGAAGCCTTCTTCAAGACCTATGGCGAGACCGGCAACGGCATCGTGCGCGAGTACGCCCACAACGAAATGCATGCCCAACGCCTGGGTGTGGCATCCGGTGAATTCACGCCCTGGAAACCCATGCCGACCGGCAGCGACATCCTGTTCTACGAAGGCCAACACGGCGGCGTGGTGGCCCAGACCTGGACCCGGCGCCAGGTGGACGCGCGCCACTTCCCGGCGGAGATCGACCGCCGCGCGGGCCGCAAGGGCATCGATGTAGCCCAGCATGTGGACCTGCTCATCGGCGTGGTGCCCGGCATCAACCTGGAATGGATCCAGAAGATCCACCGGGACTGCGCCAAGGGCTATTGCACCCCGGAAGAGTCGGTGGAAACCATCCTGCGCCGCATGGACGACTACCTGCACTACATCGTGCCCCAGTTCGGCCTCACCGACATCAACATCCAGCGCATGCCCCTGGTGGACACCTCCAACCCCTTCCAGGCGCGGGACGTGCCCAACCCGGACGAGTCCTTCCTGGTCATCCACTTCCGCAACCGGGAGCGCCACGACTTTCCCGACCTGCTACGCCGCATCCCGGGTTCCCGCATGTCCCGCGCCAGCACCATGATCGCCCCGGGCGGCGAACTCAAACTGGCCCTGGAGGTGATCTGCGCCCCCATCCTGCAGGACATGATGGAACAGCGCGCGGCGGCCCTGGCATAACCCCCTGGCATTAACCCCCAGGCATCGCACGCCATCACGCCGAAGAAACCCTTCAAGATCGTTTTTACAAAGCCGTTATTCAGTCAGGCGCATTCGTTTTTTGAGGATGCCAAGTCATGGTTCGTACACTTAAATGATCAAAACGAGGTGGGAACATGCTGGGGTTTAACAGCGGGAAAGTGAATGCCTCCCTGAATGCCAAGATCGCCGCCCAGGAACAGGAAATCAGCCAACTCGGGCAACTGCTCGCAGCCAGCCAGGACGAAGCGAAAGAAGCCCGTGGCGAAGTCGCTCAACTGACTAGCCGATTGCATCTGTTGCAGGGCATGCGCGATCACCTGGCCGCCTTTGCCGACAGTCTCAAGGAAAGCCAAGGCTCCATGGCGGCCCTGGCCACTGGCTTGAAATCCGAGACCGGAAACATGGCCGCCGCGGGCGCCTCGGTCGGCAACAATCTGCACATCATCGAAGGGATGTCCGGTCGCTTGGGGGCTTTCACGGCGCGCCTCACCAAGACCGCCGGCGCGGTGGAGCAACTCCACTCCCGCACCGGCGAGATCGAGGGCATCGTCAAAATGATCCGGGAGATCGCCGACCAGACCAATCTGCTCGCCTTGAACGCCGCCATCGAGGCGGCGCGAGCCGGAGAGCAGGGGCGAGGATTCGCCGTGGTGGCGGATGAGGTGAGGAAACTCGCGGAACGCACCCGAGGCGCCACCAGCGACATCACCACCCTGGTGGCCACGGTCCAGGACGAAACCACCCAGGTACGCAACCAGGTGCAGATGGACCCCGAGGAGACCGCGGCCTTCCAGCAGGATGGACAACAGGCGCACAAAAGCATGGAGAGTCTGATGGGGCTCTCAGACCAGCTCATGCGGACCTTGGCCGCTTCCACCCTGCGCAGTTTCGTCGAGACCGCCAAGGTGGATCACCTGGTCTACAAGATGGAGATCTACAAGGTATTCCTCGGCGTCTCCCAGAAGACCGCCGCCGATTTTGCCAGTCACACCGCCTGCCGCCTGGGCAAGTGGTATTACGAAGGCGACGGGGCGCAATCCTTCTCCCGCTTGCCCGGTTACAAAGAGATCGAATCGCCCCACGCCGGGGTCCATCAGCATGGCGTGGACGCGGTCAACCACTACCACGCCGGAAATGTGGAGCGCGGGCTGCAATCCCTGGGACAGATGGAGAGCGCCAGCTCGGCCGTGCTCAGACACCTGGAAACCATGGCGGTCTCCGGCACCCTCGACCCAAACGTCCTGTGCTCCCATGAACATTGATCGACACTCGACGGCCTCACGTATCAATGAGCAAGAAAGATCTGCAACAGGTCATTGAGAAAGCGCTGCCCCTGGGGCGTGGGCCACATCCGATGCAAATCCCGCTGCAACAACCCGCGCCGCTCGGCCTCGGCCAAACTTGGTGCGATGGCGTTGATGGGCAGGCCGGTACGGGCCTGAAACAACGCCAATTCGAAGCCCCCGGTCAGGCGCAGGGCATTCATCATGAATTCAAACACCCTATCCGAGTGAGCCAATATGCGGGTTTCGCCGATGTGGGCGGCGGTGTCGCCGCCGGCAAGGGACTCCATGTAGGCCTTGGGGTGCTTCACACGCGCCTGGCGCTCGATCCGGTCATGGAAGGAAAGTTTGCCGTGGGCGCCGGCACCGATGCCCAGGTAATCGCCGAAGGTCCAATAGTTCAGGTTATGTCGGCAACGATGATCCGGCCGGGCAAAAGCCGAAGTCTCGTAATGCTGAAAACCGGCGCTGGCCAGGGTCTCCTCCACCATGACCTGCATGTCGGCGGAAAGATCATCATCCGGCAAGGCGGGGGGATGGGCGGCGAAGGGAGTGTTGGGCTCCAGGGTCAGGTGATAAGCGGACAGGTGAGGCGTGCCGACGGCGATGGCCGTCTCCAGGTCCTGGCGCGCCTGAGCCAGGCTCTGCCCGGGCAGGGCGTACATGAGATCCAGGTTCACCGCCTCGAACAGTTCCAGGGCCCGATCCGCCGCCACCCGCGCCTCGTGTTGGTCATGAATGCGCCCCAGGCTGCGCAGATGCTCGGCATTGAAGCTCTGGATGCCCAGGGACAAGCGGTTGACCCCCGCCGCCCGATAGCCCTGGAAGCGCACCGACTCGAAGGTGCCCGGGTTGGCCTCCAGGGTGATCTCGGCCAGGGGGGAGACCCGCAGCAGGGTGCGCACCATCACCAGCAGCCGGTCTATGCCCTGGGCCGAGAACAGGCTGGGGGTGCCGCCGCCGATGAAGATGCTGCTCACCTCCCGTCCCCACACCGAGGGCACGGCCAGACTCAGATCCCGTTCCAGCGCCGCCAGATAATCGGCCTCCGGCACCTCCCCGCGCGCGGCATGGGAATTGAAGTCGCAATAGGGGCATTTGCGCACGCACCAGGGGATATGGATATACAGCCCCAGGGGCGGCGGCGCCGGCAAGCTGCCGTTGGCCATGGCGACGCTTTGAGCCCCGCCCCTATAATCCTCAAGCGTACTCATCGCGGACTCGCCCCATGACGCAAGACAGCCAGAAATTGGACATTTCCACTTTCCTTGTGTCCTCCATCCATGACATGAAGAACTCTCTCGGCGTCATGGCCGCCTTCCTGGAAGACGCCCTGGCCGTCCCGGGCAATCCGGACTCCCCCGGACGCGACAAAACCGCCCATGCCCTCTACGAGGCGCAACGCATCAATGACCACCTGATTCAGCTCCTGGCCCTGTACAAGATCGATCAGTCATTCTATCCGTTCGATCCCCAGGAGCACCTGCTGGCGGAGCTGGCCCAAGACGCCCTGTCCCGGGTGCACCAGCTGGCGCAATTCAAAGGTATCGAACTGGATTGCGACTGTCCGCAAACGCTGACCGGCTGGCTGGATTACGACCTGGTGTTCGGCGTGGTGACGCAGGCCCTGCATAACGCCCTGCACTACACCCGCCGCCGGGTCTTGCTGATCGTGGCGCCCCTGGATGGCGGCGTGAGCATCCGGGTGGAAGACGACGGCGCCGGCTATCCCGCGTTCCTGCTGGAACAGGGCGATGCCCTGGGCAAGGGGGTCTGCTTCCAAACCGGCAGCACCGGGCTGGGGCTCTACTTCGCCGGCGTGGCGG
>JBGSHR010000470.1:0-1788 GCA_041752155.1 Thiobacillaceae bacterium
GCGGCCCGCCGAATTGTCCGGCGGCATGAAGAAGCGGGCTGCCCTGGCGCGAGCCCTGGCCCTGGAACCGGAATTGCTGTTCCTCGATGAGCCCACCTCGGGTCTCGACCCCATCAGCGCCCGGGAGTTCGACCACCTGCTGCGCACCCTGTGCGACAGCCTGGGGCTGACCGCCCTGCTCACCACCCACGATCTCGATACCCTGTGGGGGCTGGTGGATCGGGTGATCGTCCTGCACGCCGGCCGGGTGATTGCCGACGGGCCGGTGGCGCGGGTGGCCGAGGTCGAGCATGAATGGATACGATCCTATTTTTCCTCCCACGCTGGAAAGAGGATGTGAAGCATGGAACCTGAAGCGCGTTATGCCTGGGTAGGCGTTGCCGTCCTGGCGCTGGTGGCCTTGTTGGCGGGGGGGTTGTACTGGCTGACCGGCGGCACCGAGGACAATGCGGTGAAACACTACACCGTCTATTTCGAACACCAGTCCCTGGAAGGATTGCAGTTCAACAGCGACGTGCGCATGCAGGGCGTCAAGGTGGGCAAGGTGCAGGACTACGCCATCATCCCCGGCGAAGCCAGGCGCGTGCGAGTCCTGCTCCAGGTGGATGCCCGCACGCCAGTGCTGCAAGGAGTGGAAGCGGTGGTGGCGCGCCATCTAGTGACCGGCCTGGCCGCCATCGACCTGATCAACCTGGCCGAGGGCGGGCCGCCGCTGACGGCCGTCCCCAAGGACGAGGACTACCCCGTCATCAAGGAAGGGGTGCCGCAACTGGCGCGCGTGGCCAGCACCCTGGAGGAAATGGGCCAGTTGGGACGCGATGCCCTGGTGCGCTTCAATACCTTGCTGTCCGAGCGCAACCAGAAAGCCCTGGCCTCCACCCTGGGCAACCTCGACGGTCTGACCGGCGATCTCCGCCACACCCTGCCGGAACTGGACGCCACCCTGGCCAGCGCGCGCCAGGCAGCGGGGCGCATGGAAACCCTCGGCGCCGATGCCAGCCAGGCCATACACGAGACCAATGACCGCCTGGGCAAGGTGGCCGAGGAGACCGCGCTCACCATGGCGACGGCCCGGGATACCCTCAACGCCCTCAATCGGGATATGGGCGGTCTCGCCGTGCAGCTGCGCCTGTCCGCCGACCTCGGCACCCAGGAAATCCAGGCCACGGCCCAGTCCCTGCGCCTAGCGGGGGACGCGCTGCAGGACAGCGGCCGCGCCCTGGCCGATCCGGCCCGCATTCTCTATGGCACCAATCCGGCGGCCCTGGGACCCGGGGAGACACCGTGATGAAACTGTTACCTCTGCTGTTTGCGCTGTTGCTGCTGGGCGGTTGCGCCTTGCCCGGGAAACCGACCCGGGGGGTCAGCTATTACGTGCTCACCGATCCAGGGCCTGTGGTTCCCAGCGCTGTTACCCAACCCGGCACGCTGCTGGTACGGGCGATGGAGGCGCCACCCTTCTATCAGGGAATCCAGCTCGTCTTCAGCCGCGCGCCCGGTACCCGGGGCCAATACCAATATGCCCAGTGGAGCGAGCCGACCGCCCAGCGCCTGACCTGGATGCTGCGCCAGCGTCTGGAGACGGCCGGCGTCTTCGCCATCGTCGCGCCCTTGGGCAGTGGTGTGCTCGGCGACTACCAGCTCAACACCCGGCTGATCGACTTCTACCATGACGCGTCCACCCCGCCCGGCGTCGCCCTGATGGTGCTGGAGGCCGACCTGGTCCAGCGCGGCACGGCGCAATTGCGCGGGCGCCGCTCGTTCGTCGCCCAGGTGCCGGTAGATCGG
>JBGSHR010000471.1:0-6069 GCA_041752155.1 Thiobacillaceae bacterium
ACACGCCGCGCCAGCCCAGGGCGGTCACCACCCAGCCCCCCACCAGGGGCGCCAGCATGGGCGCCAGGCCCATCACCAGAATCAGCCGGGAAAAAGCTCGGGCCGCGTCCCGGGCATTGCAACGGTCGCGCACCACCGCGCGCACGATGACCATGCCGGCGCAACCGCCCAGGGCCTGGAGAAAACGCCAGGCGGCCAGGGCGGTGACGCTATCGGACAAGGCACAACCCACGGAAGCCACCGTGAACAGCGCCAGCCCCACCATGAGGGGCCGGCGCCGGCCGAAACGGTCGCTCACCGGTCCGTAAACCAACTGCCCCAGGGCCATGCCGATGAAAAAGGTGGCCAGGGTGAATTGCACCGAACCGGCCGCGGTGCCCAAGCCCTTCTCGATCGCCGGAAAGGCCGGCAGATACATGTCGATGGACATGGGGCCGATGGCGATCAGGCCACCCAGCAGGATGAGCCAGGGCAAGGATAGGGCGGTCAAGGGAAGTTCACTCGATGGGGTAGAGGGCGCAACGATGGGCGCAGGGCATCATACCCCGCCAGACATGGCCGGACGGGATGGTCCGAATGCACCAGCGCTGCGCTTAAATTCACGATTTTGGTGCTGACGGGCAAACCGCGCACCCCGCCAAACCAGCGCTAACAAACAACAATCACGTTTATTTACAACCAGTTAAAAGCAAATCCAGGCGCACCCGAAAACCCGACAAAATTGGTATGTTTCTTGCAAAAGCGTGTCTATCAAAACCGCAAGAAAGCTTGGAGCTCTTGCTCAGGAGACCGCCATGAACATGAATCGGATGACCACCTCGTTGCTGCTGATTTTGCTCGGCGTTGCGCCCTTTGCCTGGTCCGGCACGGACAGCGGCCTGTCGGAATACCCGGAGTGGGCGCGTCAGGGGGGGCGCTGTCACACCTTGATGACGGAAGCCGAGTGCCAGGCGTTTCAGCAGGCCCTGGGTGCCCCTGCTTCGGCGGCGGAACAGAAACGCTTGCTGGCGGAAAACCAGCGACTACTGCGGGAACGCGAGGCCAGTTGCCGATGCACCCACGGGAAGATGGCCTCGGCACGCGTGCCCTTGCAGCGTCAAGTCATGCGGAGCGAATAGGCCCGGCGCGCCCGCCCCCCGCTGACGGGGGAAAAGCAAAAGTTACGCCGCCGGATTGGCGCCGGTGTTGCGCAGGCGGATATGCAATTCCCGCAATTGCTTCTCGTCCACCGCGTTGGGGGCGCTGGTCATCAGACAGGAGGCGCGCTGGGTCTTGGGGAAGGCGATGACATCGCGGATGGACTCGGCGCCGGTCATCAGGGTGACCAGGCGATCCAGGCCGAAGGCCAGGCCGCCGTGGGGCGGCGCGCCGTATTGCAGGGCGTCGAGCAGGAAACCGAACTTCTCGCGCCGCTCCGCTTCGCTGATATTGAGGGCGGCGAACACCTTCTCCTGCACCGCCTCCTGGTGGATACGCACCGAACCGCCCCCCACTTCCCAGCCGTTCAGCACCATGTCGTAGGCCTTGGACAGGGCCGCGCCGGGATTGTCGGCGAGGTACTCCGCGTGGCCGTCCTTGGGGGCGGTGAAGGGGTGATGCAGGGCATCCCAGCGCTGCTCGTCCTCGTTGAACTCGAACATGGGGAAGTCCACCACCCACAGCGGCGCCCAGGCGCGTCCGTCCAGGTAGCCCTTCTCGTGGCCCACCTTGCCGCGCAGAGCGCCCAGGGCGTCGTTGACCACCTTGGCCTTGTCGGCGCCGAACAGGATCAGGTCGCCGTCCTGGGCGCCGGTGCGGGCCAGGATTTCGTTCAAGGCGGCATCGTGGATGTTCTTGACGATGGGGGATTGCAGGCCGTCGCGGCCCTTGGCCATCTCGTTGACCTTGATCCAGGCCAGGCCCTTGGCGCCGTAGATCTTGACGAACTCGGTCCAGCCGTCGATCTCGCCGCGGCTGAATTCGGCGCCCTTGGGCACGCGCAGGGCGGCCACCCGGCCGTTGGCGGCGTTGGCCGGGCCGGAGAACACCTTGAAGTCCACGTCCTTCATCACGTCGGTGAGTTCGGTGAGCTCCAGGGTCACGCGCATGTCCGGCTTGTCGGAACCATAGCGGCCCATGGCCTCGGCGTAGGGCATGCGCGGGAAGGGGTTGGGCAGGTCGATGTCCTGGGCCTTCTTGAACATGTCCCGGATCATGCCTTCCACCAGGGTCATGACGTCGTTCTCCTCGACGAAGGACATCTCCAGGTCCACCTGGGTGAACTCGGGCTGGCGATCGGCGCGCAGGTCTTCGTCGCGGAAGCACTTGACGATCTGGAAGTAGCGGTCATAGCCGGCCACCATGAGCAATTGCTTGAACAGCTGGGGGGATTGGGGCAGGGCGTAGAACATGCCGTCATGCACGCGCGAAGGCACCAGGTAGTCCCGCGCGCCTTCCGGGGTGGAACGGGTCAGCATAGGGGTTTCCACCTCCAGGAAGCCGAGGCCGTCCAGGTAGTCGCGCATCAGCTTGGACACCCGATAACGCAGGCGCATGTTCTTCTGCATGGGCTCCCGGCGCAGATCGAGATAGCGGTACTGCAGGCGGATGTTCTCGTTGATGTTGTCGTCGTCCAGCTGGAACGGGGGCGTCAGGCTGGGGTTGAGCACTTCCAGGGACTGGGTCAGCACCTCGATCATGCCGGTGGGCAGATTGGGGTTCTCGGTGCCGGCGGGACGGGCGCGCACCTTGCCCACCACTTTGAGCACGAACTCGGAGCGGACTTCCTCGGCGATCTTGAAGGCCTCGGCGGTATCCGGGTCGATCACCACCTGCACCGTGCCCTCCCGGTCGCGCAGGTCGATGAAGATGACGCCGCCATGGTCGCGTCGGCGATGGGTCCAGCCGCAAAGGGTGACGGTGTTGCCGATGTCCGCGCCGTGGACGGCGCCGCAGTAGTGGGTGCGCATGCTTGATAATTTCCTAGGTTGAACTCAATCGCCGGCGTAATTGGCGGCGGCGGGTTTCGCTGCGGGAGACATCACGCCCATGGAGACGATGGTCTTGAACGCGGTATCCACGCTCATGTCCAGTTCGATGGTGGCGTCGCGCCGCACGTAAAAATAGAAGCCGTTCACCGGGCTGGGGGTGGTGGGGATGAACACCGCCACATATTCCGCGTCCAGTTGTCCCGCCACCTCGTCCGGCAGATTGGTCTGGAACGCCAGGGACCAGGCCTCCGGGTGGGGGTAGCGCACCAGCAGCACCTTCTTGAAGGCCATGCCGGAACCGGACAGAAGGCTGTCGGAAACCTGCTTGACGCTGCCGTAGATGGACTTCACCACCGGGATGCGGTTGACCAGGCTTTCCCAGAAAGCCACCAGGCGCTGGCCGATCAGGTTGGTGGCCAGCAGGCCGGTGAGCAGGATGACCACGCCGGTGAGAATCAGCCCCAGGCCGGGGATGCTCACCCCCAGCCAGGCATTGGGACGCCAAGCCTCCGGCAGCAGCAGCAGGCTCTGGTCCATGAAGCCGAACAAGGCGGAGAGCACCCAGAAGGTGATGCCCAGGGGGACCAGGATCAGCAGACCGGTGATGAAATAGCGTTTCAGGGCGTTCATTTAGGACTCAAGGGGCTCGGCGGAAGAAGGGGTAAAAGCCTCAGGCAAAGAAATCGGGCAAACGCCATGGCGTTTGCCCGATGGGATGAAGCGCCGCCGTGCTTAGGTGCAGGCCGGACAAGCACCGGTACCACAGGCGGGGGATGGCGCTTCGGCAGGCTTGGCGCCGCTGTTCTTGAAGTCGGTGGCGTAATAGCCGGAGCCCTTGAGCTGGAAACCGGCGGCGGTCAATTGCTTGCTGAAGCTGGCCTTGCCGCACTGGGGGCAGTCGGCGAGAGGGGCGTCGCTCATTTTCTGCATGACGTCCTGCTCGAAACCGCAATCGGCACACTTGTAGGCGTAGATGGGCATGGGGTTCTCCTGTCTCGGAATGGCCGGAATTATATCAACGATTTCTTATATTTAGCCGACTTCCCCGCATTTCAAGGCGGCCTACCAGGACAGGCGCAGAGTCACGAAGGCACGGCGTTCCACCAGATACTTGCGGTCATCGAACTCGGCGTGTTCATCGTTGAAGTTCTGCAGTGTCAGCGCCAGCTCGTCGCCGGAGCCGCGCTTGCCCAGGCGTTTCGCGACGCGCAGATCCCAGCGCCGGTAGGCGGACTGGACGTCACCGTCGTTGAGCCATAGGAATCTACCGACGCGATACCAGCCGATGCTGCTCTGGATGCCCCACGCCCACCCCTTGCTCCAGAGCAGGCTGGTGGAATGCAGCGGCGCCGAATCCTCGGCGTCGCGATCCGTGTTGGGGCCGGCATGGATGGTGGTCGCGGCCTGGGACAGGAGGAATCGGCCGTAATCCCGGTGCCGCCAGTCGAAGGTGATGTCGCCGCCGCGCACCTCCAGGTCGCCCGAATTGATGTAGCGGAAGGCCTTGTCGTAGGGCTTCGTCGGGTTGGTGTAAACCGGCACATAGTTGGGCAGCGACGGGACGCAGTGGGGCAAGTTAGTCCAAAAGTCCTGGCCCGCGGAATCGTCCCGGGCAATGCAGGTCTCCTGGTCGATGTAGCCGTCGTATTTCTCGATGAACAAACGCGTATCCACCTGTAGACCGAGCGAGGCGTAACGGCCGAACCAGCCGATCTCGGCGAAACGCACCTGTTCCGCGTCCGGAGCCTGATCGGACCAGCGCTCGACATTGCCGATCTTGGTGCCGGAGCCATCGTCGTAGACGACCACCTCGTGGGAACTGGCCTCGAAGATGGTGGGCGCCCGGTAGCCCTTGCCGGCGCTGACCCGCAGGGTATGGCTCGGCGCCATGGCGAAGTTCACCGCCAGCCGGGGCGAGAACAGGGTGTCGCTGTAATAGTGCCGCTCCAGCATGGCGCCGGCGTTGAGCCGCCACCTGGGCGCGAACAGCCAGTCCAAATTTCCGAAGGCGTGCCACTCGGTGCCTTTGACCGTGCCCAGGCCATAGAGGTAATTGGGCGAACTGACCTGGTCGTGGCGCACCCCAAGCCCCCACACACCCCTCAGCACATCCGACCAGACATGGTTGTTTTGAAATTCCAGGGCATCGCGCCGCAGCCTTGAGCTGAGGTCGTACGGCACGGTCAGCGCCCCCACCGACAAGGTGTAGCCCTGCTCCTCCTCCCGGGCGAAATGGTAGTACTGCAACGACCGCTCCGAACCGGTTCCATAGGCCTGTCGCCACGCCACCTGCAGGTATCGGCTGTCGATGGCGCGCTGGTGCCCCGGCGCGCTGTCGGTGGCGGCGCTCAGCCCGTCCTCGCCTTGCGCCAACCCAAGATGCACCCGCCACTCGGTATCGACATCCGGGTGGTAAGACCCCAGGGCACTCAGCGTCTGCCGTTCGATCCGCTCGCCCCAGACATGGCCCGTGGTGGCGAGATCGCGGAAATTGGTCGCCTGCCGGCTGGACGCGCTCAAGCGCCAGTCCATCTTGGCGCCGCCGCCGCCCAGGCGGGCATAGGTCTCGCCGATGTCCGTCTGTCCGGCGCGCAACAGCACCTCTCCGCCATGGTCCACGGAGGGCTCGCGGGTGACGATGTTGATGACCCCCTGGAAGGCATTGGCGCCGTAGACCGCCTGATTGGGGCCGCGCACCACCTCGATGCGCTCGATATCGGTCACCCGTATCGGCAAATCCTGCCAGTCGACGCCGCCCCGGAACGGCGACAGGATAGAGCGGCCGTTCAGCAACACCTCCATGCGACGCGGGAAGCCGTCGCCCAGGCCGTGGTTGGTCACCACCGGCGAGCCCTTCCCCCAGTCCGCCACCTGGAACCCGGGCACCAGCCGGAACAGGTCGTGTATCTCGGTGAAGCCCGAGGCCTGTATGGTCTCCCAGTCGATCACCGTCACCGGCGCCGGGGCGTCCAGGGGCGACTGGGCGATGCGCGAGGCGGTCAGCACCAGGGGGAAATCCGCCAGGAATTCCGCCTCCGACGCGCCCCTCGCCTCGCTCCAGGCGGCGCCCGCCAGCAGGGCCAGGGGCAGGAACAGGCGC
>JBGSHR010000472.1:0-2151 GCA_041752155.1 Thiobacillaceae bacterium
GGCGAGGCGCCCGGCGATCTGGGACATGGGCGCCAGCAGCGGCGTGCGCCCGGCCTTGTCCACCACGGTCTCGAAGGCGATGGCGGTCACGTTCCGGTCCAGCAAGGCGATGGCCAGCTCCGGCACGGCGGCCAGATGCAGGTAGCAGAACAGGAGCTGGCCCGGGCGCAGCAGGACCACCTCCTCGGGCTGGGGCTCCTTGACCTTGAACACCAGATCCGCCTCGTAAACCTCCGCCGCATCCGGGGTCAGCGTCGCCCCCGCCTTGTGATAGTCCTTGTCGCTGAAACCCACCGCGAGGCCGGCCTGGGCCTGCACCGTGACCTGATGCCCGGCCTGGGCCAGTTGCTCCACGCCGGCCGGGGTCAGGGCCACCCGGTGCTCTTGATCCTTGATCTCTTTGGGTATGCCGATGTGCATGACGCTCTCCAGTTAAGCGGGTTGGCGCAGGGCTTCCACGCATTCTCTTACCAGCCCCGGCCCCCGGTAGATGAGGCCGGTATAGATCTGCGCCAGCTGGGCGCCGGCGGTGATCTTCTCGCGGGTGTCCTCGCCGCAGAGGATGCCGCCGGCGCCGATGAGGGGGATCTCGTTCTGCAAGGCGCCGTGGAAGGCGGCCAGTACCTGGGTGGAACGGGCCCGCATGGGCGCGCCGGACAGCCCCCCGGCCTCGTTGCCGTGGGGCAGGTGCTCCACGCCCTGGCGCGACAGGGTGGTGTTGGTGGCGATCACCGCGTCCACCCGGTGCTTGCGGAACAGGGCGGCCATGTCGGCGATCTGGGCGTCCTCCAGGTCCGGGGCGATCTTCACGGCGATGGGCATGTATCGGCCGTGGCGATCCGCCAGGCGGGCCTGCTCCGCCTTGATGGCTCCCAGCAGGGCGTCCAGCTCGTCGCCGCCTTGCAGGGCGCGCAGGTTCTTGGTGTTGGGGGAGGAGATGTTGACGGTCACGAAGCTGACCTTGCCGTACAGCTTGGCGAGGCAGATCAGGTAGTCGTCGGCGGCCCGTTCGATGGGGGTGTCCAGGTTCTTGCCCAGGTTCACGCCGAGGATGCCCTTGAACGCGGTGCGCTCCAGGTTGGCCAGCAGGTGGTCCACCCCCAGGTTGTTGAAGCCCATGCGATTGATGATCGCCTCGGCCTGGGGCAGGCGGAACAGGCGCGGCTTGGGGTTGCCGGGCTGGGGCCGGGGGGTGACGGCGCCCACCTCGATGAAGCCGAAGCCCAGTTCCGCCAGGGCATCGATGGCCTCGCCGTTCTTGTCCAGGCCGGCGGCCAGGCCCACCGGGTTGGGAAAGTCCAGGCCCATGACGCGGCGCGGCAGCTTGGGCACTGTCGGCAGGAAGGGCTTGAGCAGGCCCAGGCGGTGCAGATGGCGCAGGCCGGTCAGGGTCAGGGTGTGGGCGACTTCCGGGTCGAGCCGGAACAGCAGGGGACGGATAAGCGGGTAGGGATCCATGGCCGGAAAGGTACAAGGGGCAAGGGGCAAGGTACAAGGAAAACCTAGACTTTGCTTGCCCCTTGCCCCTTGCCACTTGCCCCTTGCCCCTTGCCCCTTGCCCCTTGCCCCTTGCCCCTTGCCCCTTGCCCCTTGCCCCTTGCCCCTTGCCCCTTGCCCCTTGCCGGCGCTAGGCGTATTGCTTCTCGCCCACCGGTGCCGACCACAACTCCACGCGGTTGCGGCCGTTTTCCTTGGCGCGGATCAGGGCCATGTCGGCGTTGGCGATGGTCTCCTCCACCGGCAGCTTGGGCTGCATCTCGGCCATGCCGAAGGAGGCGGTCACATGCATCAGGTTGCCGTCGGGGCGGCGAATGGGTTGGCGCTCCAGGCCCTCGCGGATGCGTTCCACCACCAGGGCGGCGTCCTTGATGGGGGTGCCGGGCAGGCAGATGAGGAATTCCTCGCCGCCGTAGCGATAGATGGAGTCGTACTTGCGCAGGGTGCCGGCGATGAACTTCATGCCCTGGCGCAGCACCGCGTCCCCGGTCGGGTGGCCGTGTTCGTCGTTGACGCGCTTGAAGAAGTCGAAATCCAGCAGGCACAGGCAGCAAGGCCGCTGGATGCGCATGGCCCGCTCGTGTTCCTCGCGCAGGCGCACCAGCATGCCGCGCCGGGTGGCGCAGCCGGTGAGGCTGTCGGTGGTGAGTAGTT
>JBGSHR010000473.1:0-15902 GCA_041752155.1 Thiobacillaceae bacterium
CGAAGCGGAAGGCGATCTCCGCCTCGATACCCAGGCCGAAGAACATCTCGCCGGGGAAGCGGGCTGGGCTGGCGGCGAGGCGCTGGGGAAATATCGGGGCGGCAAGGGGGGGCGTGGCCCGGTTGGGGGTGCCCACCTTCCAGGCGCTGGGGCGCCCAGATCGGTTTTCTAGTGAGTGGTCGCCGGCCATGGCCCGCCACACTGCCTGCTGCACGGCGTAGGCATCCTCGGCGCTGGCGGGGCCGGAATCGGCACCGACCACGAGGGGCTGGCGTTGGCGGTAGGCGTGCAGGAGGAGAGCGGCGATATCGGCGGGGGTGTTCATGGCCGCCATGATAGGGCGCTCCGGGCCGGGAGAACATGCTGGCGAGGCCAAGAGAAAACCCTGGCGGGGCCGGGGCAGAATGCTGGCGGGCAAGGCGGCGTTTCCGGTATGTTCGCCCATGAACCCCATTAAAGAGGCCGCCATGCCCTTTTCCCTGTCCACGGATTTCCAGCCCCTGCTCGCCGCCTGGCTCGCCCGGCTGCAAGAGGCCGCCTACTGGTGGCAGGTGGGGGTGTTGCTGCTGGCCGCGGCCGGGGCCTTGCTGGTGCACCGCACCCTGGGCGAGAGCCTGACGGAGCGCTCGGAGGAAAGCACGGAATACGCGCTGCGGCGGCTGACACTGAAGAGCCTGCAGCGCATGCTGTTTCCCCTCAGCATGCTGCTGGGAGTGCTGGCGGGGCGGGTGATTCTGGAGAAAATGGGGCGGCCGGTGGAGGTGCTCAGCCTGGCCTTACCCTTGCTCACCTCCCTGGCGACTATCCGCATCGTCGTCTACTTCCTGCGCAAGACCTTCCAGCCCGGGCCCATGGTGAAGGCCTGGGAAAGCCTGATCTCCACCTCGATCTGGATCATCGTCGCCCTGCACTTGCTGGGTTGGCTGCCCGCCGTGCTCGACGCCCTGGACGGCATTGCCCTGCAGTTGGGCGAGACACGGATTTCACTGCTGGCGACGAGTAAATTGTTTTTGTCGGTGGCCTTGCTGTGGGTGCTGGCCCTTTGGCTGGCCCGGGTGATCGAGCAGCGTCTGAGCCAGGCCGAATATGTGAACGCGAACATGCAGGTGGCCCTGGTCAAGCTGAGCAAGTTCGTGCTGCTCACCGTGGCCTTCCTGGTGGCACTGGAAGCGGTGGGGATCGACCTGACCGCCCTGACCGTGTTCGGCGGCGCGGTGGGCGTGGGCCTGGGCTTCGGCCTGCAACGCATCGCCAGCAACTTCATCAGCGGCTTCATCGTCCTGTTCGACCGCTCCATCCGCCCCGGCGACGTCCTCACCATCGGCAACACCTTCGGCTGGGTGCAGGAGCTGCATGCGCGTTATGTGGTGATACGCGACCGCGACGGGGTGGAGCGGCTGATCCCGAACGAGACCCTGATCACCAACGAGGTGATCAACTGGAGCTACAGCGACCCCAATGTGCGCCTGAAGATCCCGGTGTCCATCCGCTATGAAAACGACCCGGAGCAGGCCATGGCTCTCCTGTTGGAGGCGGCCCATGCCAATGCCCGCGTGCTGACGGAGCCGGCCCCGGCCGCCCGTCTGCTGGCCTTCGGCGACAACGGTATCGAATTGGAATTGCGCGTGTGGGTCAACGATCCCCAGGCGGGCCTGGTCAATGTGCGTTCCGACGTGAACCTGGCCATCTGGCGCCTGTTCAAGGCGGCGGGCATCGGCATTCCCTATCCCCAGCGCGACCTGCATCTGCGTGGCCCATGGCCGGGGATGGAGGCCTTCGAGTCCAAGGAGACTTCTGTCGGCGCGGACTAGACCCCGGCGAACCAGTTGTATCCCTGATCCTCCCAGTAGCCACCGGGATAAACGTTGCTGACATACAGGGCCATGATGTGTTTCGGGTTCTTGAAGCCTAGCTTGGTGGGGATGCGCAGTTTCATGGGATAACCGTATATGGCGGGCAGGATCTGATCGGCGTAGGTGAAGGTCAGCAAGGTCTGGGGATGCAGGGCGGTGGCCATGTCGATGCTGGTGTAATAGTCGTCCGCGCACTTGAAACCTACGTATTTCGCGCTCAGGTCGGCGCCGATCCGTTCCAGGAAGGTGCGGAACGTCACGCCGCCCCACTTGCCGATGGCGCTCCAGCCTTCGACGCAGATATGGCGCGTGATCTGGGAGGTCTGGGGCAGGGCGTAGAGCTGTTCCAGGGTCCAGGGTTTGCGCTCGCGGATCAGACCGCTCAGCTCCAATCGATAATTTTCCGCCGCCACCAAAGGCACCTTGTCCCGCTCGTAATAGGCGTTGAAGGGGAAGGGGCGGGTAATGGCGCTTTCCGGATAGGTCGGCGCCAGGCGGGTGGGGCTGAACAGGGCCGCCTGCACCCGGTCGTTCCAGCGCGACATGGCCCACAACGCCTTGTGCACCGATTCCCCGTCCGTGAGATCGCAGCCGGACAGCAGCGAAGCCGCGCCCAGGCTTAATGAGCCCTTGAGAAACCAGCGTCGCTCCAGCAGTTGCACCTGCCTGGAGGCCGAAGCCATGCCGTCGGCGGCGGGCAATGGGCGTTTCTTGATCATGGGGTCTCCTCGGGGGGCTTGCGGGCGTGGCCGCTCAACATGGGCAGGAAGGTGCGCGGCACCAGCAACACCATGATGACGTGGACGACGATGAACAGGCAGACCACGGCCATGGCGCAGAAGTGCACGATGCGCGCGCCTTCGTAACCCCCCATGAGCGCAGCCAGGAGCTGCAACTGGACCGGTTTCCAGACCGCCAGGCCGGACAGGATGAGCAGAATGACGGCAGCGATGACGCCCAGATAGGCGGCGCGCTGCAACGGGTTGTAGACCCCGAGACGATGGGACAGGTGTCCGCGCAAGGTGTTGCCGATCTCGGCCAGGGTGGCGCCCGGGGACAGGGGCAGGAAACTGCGCCGGAAGTGGCCGGTGAGCAGGCCGTAGAGCAGATAGGCCAGGCCGTTGGCCGCCAGCAGCCACATGGCGGCGAAATGCCACTGGATCGCTCCGCCCAACCAGCCCCCCAGGGTGATGTCGGCGGGGAATTTGAAGGCGAACAGGGGAGAGGCGTTGTAGATGCGCCAACCACTGAAGATCATGATGAATACGGCGACGACGTTGATCCAGTGGGTGACGCGAACCACCAGAGGATGCACCGGCACGACTTCGCTATGGGCGGCGGAGTCCAGGCCCATGCCGGGCTTGGCGGAGTCTTTCATGCGATGCGGGCTCCCATCGAGGTGTCATTGATGGAAAGTCTAAGCACAAACGCCAATAAATCAATGCACTAAAAGTTAAACTTATTTTTACTTGTAAATAGTTTTAGGGGCCGGGCAGCCCATCGAATAATAGGGAAACTCACTTTAACCCCGCGCCGCTACCGCGGTGGGAAGCCGGCCAATGGGTGTCGCTAATTATTCGTGGCCACCACATGATGCGGCTTACTTTTTCTTGTCGCCATAGAACGGCAGATTGGCGTCGGCCTGGTAACGCTTTTTCGCACTGGGGCGGAAAACCCAGATCACGATGCCGATGAAAATCAGCGGAATGCCGAAGAAGAAAGCGTATTGCGTAATGAAATCGATGATGGCATCCATAAGGATCTCCTCGGATTGGGTTGCAGCCCGGTTGCCGTAGCCTTCAACCCGCGTTCAAATTTTCTTGCTCCACAGGCTGCACCAGCCATCGGCACTGATGGACCCGTCGACCAACTTGCAGGTGCTTGATTCGGCGGTGAAATGCATGCAGTCGCCGCACTTCAGATCCCCCTTCGGTTGCGCTTGATACTGAACGCTGGCTTGCGTCACTTTGCCCGATGTCGCCGGCGCGGCGGGTTCAGTTGGCGCCTCGCCGGTCGCGGGTTCGTTTTGCTTGGCGTTGCAGCCCAGCAGGGCTGCCGGAATCAACAGGCTGCACGCCGCCGCCAGTCCGCCGCGCAGCACATTTCTGCGGGATGAGATGTCTGTTTTGATCATGTCGTTCTCCTTTGCACGCCGACCGGCGGAATTGACGGTCGCGCACCCGGCGTTCGGGGAATGCCGGGTCTGTGCAAGGCTGTTCGCATGTAAGCGCACGGTCGGTGCGCTGGCGTACTTACCGAGCTGGCACCCTCATAGGTCGGCAATACCCGGCCAGCTGAGGTAACTTGCTGCTCAGGGCACCATTTTTACCAGCGCAAGCAGCAATTTCTCGATGTGCTCGCGGGTCGGCGTATCGGTCAGCCTGCCGTCCGGGGCGAAGCATTGAGCGGCATGGCCGATCATGACTTCCGGCCGATTCACCAGCGGCATGTCGAAGGCAACCAGGATCTGGCGCAGATGGTATTGCGCCCGCGCGGTGCCCAGGCTGCCGGGCGACGCTCCCATCAGCGCCGCCGGCTTGCCGGTCCAGGCGCTTTCTCCAAAGGGACGCGAAGCCCAGTCGATGGCGTTCTTCAGCACACCGGGAACTGAATAGTTGTATTCCGGCGTGGCGAACAGGATGGCATCGGCGGCCAGAATCTGGCGTTTGAGTTCAACCACGGCGGCTGGCATCTTCATTTCCATATCCTGATTGAACAACGGTATGCCATGCAGTTCGATCAACTTGAGCGCCACGCCGGCGGGCAAGAGTTCCTGAGCCGCCTTGAGCGCGAAATGGTTGTAGGAGTCTTTGCGCAGACTACCGACGATGCCCAGAATTTTGATCTCTTTCATTTTCACGTCTCCTTGTCCAAGTCCGGCAAAGACTGCCGGAAATTGACGCGTGGCGCTGTCCGACAGCGCACATAAGCCGTGGCGAAACTTGTGTACCTTTCGCCGAGAGGTGGCGACGATGCGCTTTGAAGGCATGCCGCGCCGACCTTGTGCATTTTGAATCGGGCGGAATTCATGACCTTTGCAATCTGGGCGCTGATCATTGGCGCGCTGTTGATCATCATGGCGCTATCGGGCACGGCGCTGCGGCGGCTGCCTTTGAGCACGGCGATGCTTTACCTGGTCGCCGGCTACGCGCTGGGGCCGGCTGGATTGGGGCTGATGTCACTCGATCCGCTGAGCAACGCGGTTTTTCTCGAAGGCGTGGCGGAAGCGGCGGTGCTGATTTCACTGTTCGCCGTCGGCCTGCGCCTCGGTCTGCCCCTGTCCGATCGGCGCTGGTTGCTGCCGCTGCGCCTGGCGCTGGTTTCGATGACCATCACGGTGGCGCTGATTGCCGCCATCGCCATGCTGGGCCTGGGCTTTTCCCTGGGCGCCGCCATCCTGCTGGGCGCAATTCTGGCGCCGACCGACCCGGTGCTGGCCTCCGATGTCCAGGTAGTCGAGTCGAGCGACCGCGATCGCTTGCGCTTCAGCCTGACCGGGGAGGGCGGCTTCAACGACGGCGCCGCGTTTCCGTTCGTCATGCTCGGCCTGGGCCTGCTCGGTCTGCACGATCTGGGCGCATTCGGCTGGCGCTGGCTGGCGCTCGACGTGGTTTGGGCCATCGCCGGCGGTTTGCTGATCGGCGGCACGCTGGGCACGCTGATCGGGCGTTTGGTGGTCTATCTGCGCAGCCGCCACCAGGAGTCGGTCGGCCTCGACGAATTTCTCGCACTGGGCCTCATCGCACTCTCCTACGGCGTGGCCGTTCTCTGCCTGACCTATGGTTTTCTGGCTGTTTTTGCCGCGGGTCTGGCGCTGCAAAGGGTGAAGGAACGGCCGCGGGAAAGCGCCGGCTCGGCCGTTCGGGAAACCGGTTTGCAGAGTACGCGGGCAAAGGAAGCGCTCGCCACCGACTCGGAATATGCCAGCGCTTTCATGATGCAGGAGGTGCGTGGTTTCAACGAACAACTGGAGCGGATTGCCGAGATCGCGGTGGTGCTGGTGGTCGGCGCGATGCTGGCGTACACCGACATTCCAATCGGCGCGGTCTGGTTTGTGCCCTTGCTGTTCCTGGTGGTGCGCCCAGTGTCGGTGTGGCTGGGCTTGCTGGGGGCGCCGGTGTCGCGCGATCAGCGCTGGTTCATTGCCTGGTTCGGTATCCGTGGCATCGGTTCGATCTACTACCTGATGTATGCGATCAACCACGGTCTGCCGCGCGGCCTGGCGGCAGAGATCATTGCCATCACGCTGACGGTCGTGGCCGTCTCCATCATGTTGCACGGCATTTCCGTAACGCCGCTGATGAGCCTTTACGCGCGGCGGAAAGTCCGCCGGTCGGGGCGGGATCGGCGGGTGTAACACTGCGTTGAACCTTGAAACAGCAGTTGGGCTTTCGGTTGGCGGCCTAAGGTCGACCCTGTGGGGCAACAGGAAGCCGGGCAAGACCGCGTTCCGGACGATGGGTATGGATTCAACCTGTCCGCAAGGCGCATCAAATCGCCTCCGGCGATACCGTATTGAGGCGGTAAAGGGGCTTACGCCTCTTTGTATTCGCCAAACGAAGCCTGAATCACTTTCCGCGCAGTCACCGCTTCCTGCTCGCTTCGGGTTTCCACCACCAACACGACATGGCCATTTGCGATCGCATCGCCAACCAGGTCGGAAAGCCAGCCTTCCTTTTTTCCAGGGCCGGCGGTGGCGCCGGCTGCGGCCCCGATCAACCCACCGATGCTCGCCCCCCCAGCCGAGCAGCATGAGCGGCGCGACCAACGGGCTGGCGATGAACAGCGTCACGCTCGTCGCCGCCAGTGCCACGCTCCCTAGCGCGCCGATGCCGGTGCCGACCGCGGTACCGATTGCACCATCGACCAAAACGTCCTGCAGCACGCCGTCGCTCTTCGCTTCCTGTGCGGGGGAGGACGAGGTGGAGTCGGCGGTATAGATCTGCAGCCGTTCGCGCGGCAGCCCCTGTTCGACGAGCGTGGAAAGTGTGCTTTCGGCTTCGTCGCGGTGGACAAAAAAACCGGATACATAGTGCTGGTATTCGTTCATGTTCTTTCTCCTGAGGTGACCCGTGCGAGACGGATGAAACGCAAGTCTTGCCGGTAGGTCCGGATGCGTCCGTACTCCATCGCACATAGATAAACCCGTCGGCCTGAGTGCGTTACCGAACAGAAAGGCGTTGGCGCCCGGTGCACCTTGCTGCGACCTGCATCCCTCAAGGAATCCGATCATGAGCCATCACAAATCAGCGCGTCTCACGGACAAACACAAATCTGAAAAGGGTTTGGCGCGTGATGGAGACCCACAACTGACTGCTGGCGGCGAACTGCACCAGATTGCTGGTGGAGAACACCCCGCGCTCACCACGAACCAGGGCGTCGCGCTTTCCGATAATCAAAACTCGTTGCGGTCCAACCCGCGCGGCGCCACGCTGCTGGAGGATTTCATCCTCCGCGAGAAAATCACCCATTTCGATCACGAACGGATTCCCGAGCGCATCGTCCACGCGCGAGCAACGGGCGTGCATGGATTCTTCGAGCTGACCGCCTCGCTGAAGCAATTCACCACCGCCAGAATCCTCACCGAGGTCGGTGAGAAAACGCCTGTGTTTACGCGCATATCGACCGTCGCGGGGGGCGCGGGCTCGGTCGACACCCCGCGTGATGTGCGCGGATTTGCCGTCAAGTTCTACACCAAGGAAGGCAACTGGGATCTGGTCGGCAACAACATCCCGGTTTTCTTCATCCAGGATGCGATCAAATTCCCCGACCTGATCCATGCCGTCAAGATGGAGCCCGACCGCGGCTTTCCGCAATCGGCGACCGCGCACGACACCTTCTGGGATTTCATTTCGCTCACGCCTGAATCCATGCACATGGTGATGTGGATCATGTCGGATCGCACCCTGCCGCGTTCGCTGCGCATGATCGAAGGCTTTGGCGTGCACAGCTTCCGCCTGATCAACGCCGCCGGCGAGTCGACTTTCGTCAAATTCCACTGGCGTCCCAAGCTCGGTTTGCAATCCACCCTCTGGGACGAGACCGTCAAGATCTCCGGCGCCGATCAGGATTTCCACCGCCGCGACATGTTTGACGCCATCGCAGCCGGCCATTTCCCCGAGTGGGAGTTCGCTGTGCAGCTGTTCACGCAGGAACAGGCCGACAGCTTCCCGTTCGATCATCTGGATGCGACCAAGCTGATTCCAGAAGAACTGGTTCCTCTGAAAGTGATCGGCCGCATGGTGCTGGATCGCTGGCCGAACAATTTCTTCGCCGAAACCGAACAGGTGGCGTACTGCCCTTCGCATGTGGTGCCGGGTATCGATTTCTCGAACGATCCGCTGCTGCAGGGCCGCCTATTTTCCTATCTCGACACCCAGCTTTCGCGGCTGGGTTCGGCCAATTTCCACCAGATCCCGGTCAATGCGCCCAAGTGCCCGTTCGCCAACCAACAAAGCGATGGACACATGCAAATGGCGCAGCCGGCGGGCCGGGTCGCCTATGAACCGAACTCCTTGTCGGAGAACTCGCCGCGCGAAACGCCCAAGGGTTTTCATGGCGCGGCAACGACTGAAACGGGCGACAAAGGCCGCATTCGCGCCGAAAGCTTCGCCGATCATTACAGCCAGGCGCGCCAGTTCTATCTCAGCCAGACCGCGTATGAGCAGGCGCATATCGCCTCGGCGTTGGTGTTCGAGCTGTCCAAGGTCGAGCATCCGCACATACGGGCAGCCATGGTCGGCCATCTGCGCCATATCGAACAAGACCTCGCCAAGCGCGTCGCCGCCGGGCTCGGATTCGACAATATGCCCGCTGCGCCGGTTGCCGCAGCGCCGGTGAAGAAGCTACCGCCTTCGCCCGCGTTACAGCTTATCGGCAAGATGAAAGACACGCTGATGGGGCGCGCGATCGGCATTCTGATCGCGGACGGTTCGGATGGCGCGGTCATCAAGAAGCTGAAAAAAGCGGCCATCAATGCGGGCGCCAGCGTCAAGATCATCGCCCCCAAAGTGGGCGGCGCGAAGCTTGCCGATGGCTCGATGCTGGCGGCTGACGGGCAACTGGCAGGCACGCCTTCCGTGCTGTTCGACGCGGTCGCCGTCATCCTCGCCGACGCGGGGGCAAAAGCGCTGTCGAAGGAAGGCACCGCGATTGATTTCGTGCGCGATGCGTTCGGTCACCTCAAGGCCATCGCTATCGACGCAGGCGGCCAGAAGCTTTTGAAAGCGGCGAATGTCGGACATGACGCGGGCATCGTGGATGCCGACGACAAGGATGCGTTTATCGCTGCCGCAAAGACGCGACTATGGGAACGGGAAAAATCCGCTCGAACCCTGGCATAGCAAGCGCTTGATAAACCTCTGAATGCGGCTGTCCGACACACAAACCGTCGGTGATCCTCACCGACCACAAGGAGCAAAAACCATGGGCACATTCACTACGCAAGACGGCACTCAGATTTTTTACAAGGACTGGGGCACAGGACAGCCGGTGGTGTTCAGCCATGGCTGGCCCCTCAGTTCGGATAGCTGGGAGGCCCAGATGCTGTTCCTGGCCAGCAACGGTTATCGCTGCATTGCCCACGACCGGCGCGGCCATGGCCGGTCGAGCCAGTCCTGGAGCGGCAACGACATGGACATCTATGCCGATGACCTGGTGGAACTTATGGAAACACTCGATCTGAAGGAGGCGGTCCTGATCGGTTTCTCCGCCGGCGGCGGCGAAGTGGCCCGCTATATCGGCCGTCACGGCACGCAACGGCTGGCCAAGGCTGTGCTGGTCGCCGCTGTGCCGCCGTTGATGCTGCAAACCGAAGCCAATCCGGGCGGCTTGCCGATGGAAAAGTTCGACGCGATTCGTCAGGGCGCCATTGCCGACCGCTCGCAACTCTACAAGGACATTGCCGGCGGCCCGTTCTTTGGCGCCAACCGGCCCGGCGCCAAGGTCTCGCAAGGCATGATCGACTCGTTCTGGTTGCAGGGAATGCAGGCCGGCCACAAGAACACCTTCGACTGCATCAAGGCGTTCTCCGAGACGGATTTCACCGAAGACCTGCTGAAGTTCGACGTGCCGACGCTGATCATTCACGGCGACGACGACCAGATCGTACCGATCGGCGCGGCGGCGCTCCGCTCAGCGAAGCTGATCAAAAATTCGATATTGAAGATTTACCCGGGCGCGCCGCACGGCCTGGCGGATACCCACAAGGATCAACTCAACGCTGACCTTCTAGCGTTCATTCAATCGTGAGATCGCTCAGCCGGCTTTCGCCAATTCGTACAGATTTATCCAGTAAATGGCAGTCCGCATAGCGCACCAGCAAGGTATGTCCGCGGTGAGCAAAAGCCGGTCTCCGTGTGTGTTGTCGTACAGACGGTTGCCAGTCCTTGAATCACATTTTGAACCAGTCCTTGAATCACATTTTGAATAAGGATAGGGCGATGACTTAAGCCACCATCCAAAGAAAGGAGGGCATCAAGCTCGTTTTTATGCGGGTGGTTTTCACTGCGTGCCCGAAGTGCGCGGAAACAAGTTGAACAATAGGAGAACGATCATGAACGATGCCAATCACGATTTCATACGCCCGGGTTATGAGACCCAGCCCATCCCTGACTTTCCGCATGCCCCCAGCGATTGGTCTCTTGAAGACGCCGAGGAGTCTGCCCGTCAGGAAGGTTTGACGCTGACGGATGCGCACTGGAGGGTCGTGCGTGCGTTGCAAGCGTTCTATGCGCGCCGTGAGGAGGCTGATGAGGAAGCCACTGTGAACGTGCGCGAACTGCATGACGCGCTCGATGAGGAATTCCATGCCGAGGGCGGCAGCAAGTATCTCTACACCTTGTTTCCCAAGGGGCCCTTGGCCCAAGGTTGCCCGCTCGCTGGCCTGCAAGCGCCGGCTGGGGCTCAGGACAAGGGCTTCGGCAGCGCGATCTGAGTAATCACCACACAGAAGTCAACATGATGAGAGTGTCCACCAAATCATTCTGAGGGCCTCGGTTGTCGCCCGCTCATGGTTCGATACGCCTTGCACCGCAAGGCTACTCACCACGAACGGGAACACGCCCGGAAGATGGCCCCCGTCCTTTGCCCTGAGTGGCCCGCACTGCGGGCGTATCGAAGGGTAGGCATCGTTCAATCGAGGTTTTTGGGATGATGCTGAAGCCGCTTGTGGAGGGGGCTGATCATGCTTGGCGGCCGTGTGCTGCCGCCAAGCATGTATCAGTTATCGCCCCCCGCTTCAGAACCAGCGGCAACCTCGCCGCCTACAAACTGACCTTGCCCAGCCCCCTTGCGGCCTGCAGGCAGAGCATCTTGAAGTCGGTGTAGGTGAGGGGGTCCAGGCCGCATTCGCCGTGGCCGCGGTCGGCATAGATCAGGCCCACGGGCTTGGCGCCGTTGAACAGGCTCATGGCGTAGAAATCGCCGGCGCCGATCATGGTCTGCATGGCCGGGCTGACCATGGGCCAGAGCTTTTCCCGGTTGCCTTCGTTCACCCACACCCCCTGCATCTTGCCCATGAGCTGGGTGAACAGGTCCTTGTGGTCCAGGGGGAATTCGAATTGGCGCAGGGGATCGTCGCCGGGAATGCCCAGGGAGAAGCGGGTTTTCACCCGGCGGCCATCGGGGGTGACCATGGCGAACAGGATACGGGAGAGGCCCAGGCCGGTGTGCAGGCCCTTGAGGATGATGGCGGACATCTGGTTGAGGGTGAGGCTGCCGTCCAGATGCCCTTCGATGCTTTTGAGGGTTTCCCGGAACACGAACCTATCCGGCATGGGGCATTGGATAGGAGGGGCGTCTTCCTGGAGTTTGGCTTCGACCGGGGGCGTCGTCGGGACGGCGGGGGCAGCTGTCGGCGCAGGCGCAACAGGTGTGGGGGTGGGCTCGGCCGTGGGAACGGGAGCGACAGGCTGGCGCGGTGCCTCGGCGGCTGTAACGACGGGGGTGGTCACAACAGGCTCGGGGGGCGGCGCAGCGGCGGGCATGCTCGCTGCTTCTTTTTCTTCTTCCGCACATTCCGGCCAGGGGCCGGACAACATGGGCATCCAGGCAGCGGCGGCGGGAACCGGCAGCCAATGGTCGGTCCGTGCAACCCGACCGGCATTCATGTGGACGTTGGCGATGATCAGGTCTATCGGGTTGTTTTCCACGCCGGCCAGGGCGAGATAGGCCTCCATCAGGTTTTCGTCCCACCAGCCCCGCTCGCTGTACCAGGCGATGTTGAAGCAAGCGGTCAGAATCTTGTTGCGCGCGCGTTCGCCATGTTCGGCGTTCAGCATGTCGAGGGTGATAGCCGGGATGCTCCAGGCCTCCAACACTGTCAGATTCAAGGCCTCCAGGGACATGCCAAAGATCTGGAGTTCCGCCTCGGACTCGGTGGTGTGCCGGCTCAGATCCTCGAACTCGCGCTGCGCCGCCGGGGTGCGCAGCCAGAGCAGGCATTCAGGGGCATAGTGGAGCAGGGCGGCGACCTGGACCTCCTCGGCGCGAATGTCGTTATGGAGCACGGCGAAATCCCGCGCCTGCCAGGCGGCGTGCTGGGCTCGTCGGGCCAGGGTGTAGAGGGCGGTGAGGCAGTGCTTGTCCTTGCCGGCGGGGGTGTCTTCCAGTACCGGCAGACGTAGTGCGGCATCCATATAGACGCCAATGCCCTGCATCATCAAGGCATGTTCCACGGAGGAGACTTCCGTGTCGCCGCGCTTGCTCAGGCGCAGGTTGATGGCATGCATGGCCTGGAAGGTGGCCAGGGGGTCGGCAAGGACTCCCGTCGCCACGTCCCGCGCCGTAATCTGCTCGCGCTTCGGGCTGAGTTCCGTCAGGATCTCGTGGGTTCGGCGCAGGATGGGAAGCTCACCGGGCTGGAGCCGATCGAGCCACTCCTGGGGACTCATGGCATCCTCCAGATCAGGAGGCGTCCATGGGAGAGATCATGGAGTTCCACCACTTCGTCCGGGGCCGGGTCGGGCACGGCGAAGGTGTTGCTGATGAACAGGCTGCCGGGTTTCATCTCCCGTCGCGCCTTGTCCCACAGCCGGGCCATGGGGGCCGGCGAGAGGTAGGCGTAAACCAGATCGCACCCCGAGAGATCCGCCTGCCACAGGCTGCCCAGTTTCACTTCGGCATGGCGGGATAGCCGCAGTTTGGCCCACAGCCAGTTGAGCGGCGCGGCCTCGATACCGGACAGATGCGCGTCGGGGCGTAGCCGGCGAAGATGGGCGAGCGGCCCGCCCAGCCCACACCCCAGGTCCATGAAGCGGCCGCCTTGCGGCAGCCGGCGCGCCAGTTCATCGGCGGCCTTGGGGCTGGACAGATACAGCGGCACCCGGGTACGGATGGCACCCAGGGAAGTGACGGCGAGCAGGATGAAGCCGGCCAGGAAAATGCGAGCGTCGAGCTCGGCTTGCTGCGCCAGCCAGAGCAGAGGGACAAACATCAGGTTTATGAGGCGCCACCAGCTGGGCAGCTGCCACCAACTGGCTACGGCGGCCGCCAAGACCCCGACCAACAAGGCGGGAACCAGCGGAGGAATATCCGGATAGGCGGCCAGCAGCCCCATGGCGGCGACCAGCGCGGGAACATGGGCGATGAGGGCCGCCAGGGCGGGCGGCAGTCGCCGCAGCGGGGCGGAGGTCAACACCATGGGTGCTCGTCAGCGTTTGACATCCAGTTTCTCCGCCACCTCCTGAGCCGTTCCGGCCTCGACTTGCTGAGCCTCTTTGGTGATGGCGTCTTCCGCTTTCTTGTTCATGACGATGATGGAGATGCGGCGGTTGATCGGGGCATTCGGATCGTTCTTGTCGAAGGGGATGGCGGAACCCAGGCCCACGACACGCATGACCTTGCCGTCTTCCAGGCCTCCGGCGACCAGTTCACGCCGGGAGGCGTTGGCCCGATCGGCGGACAGTTCCCAGTTGCTGTAACCGCCCTCGCCGCCGTAGTAGGGCACCGCGTCGGTGTGGCCCGACAGGCTGATGCGGTTGGGCACCTCGTTCAGGGTGTGGCCGATCTCGCGCAGGATGTCCCGGGTATAGGTTTTCATGGCCGCGCCACCGGAATCGAACATGGGGCGGTTCTTGTCGTCGACGATCTGGATGCGCAGGCCTTCGTCCGTAATGTCGATCTTGAGCTGGTTCTTGAACTGGACCATCTTGGCATTGCTGGCGATGGCCTTGTCCAACTTGGATTTGAGGTCCTTGAGGCGGGCGGTATCCTGACGCGCCTGTTCGGCCTTGCTGGCCTCGGACTGCTCGATGTCGCCTTTCTTGACCTGGCCATCGCGCCGGGTGAGATCCTGCCCCCCCCCTTTGATGATGCTGGTGGCGTCCCCCGATCCGGCACCGCCCAGCAGGGCGACTTTCAGAGGCGTCTTGAAGTATTCGGAAATGCCGGCCAACTGGGCTTTGGTGGCGGAGCCCAGGAGCCACATGAGCAGGAAGAAGGCCATCATGGCGGTCACGAAGTCCGCATAGGCGATCTTCCAGGCGCCGCCATGGGCGCCGCCGCTGATCTTCTTGATGCGCTTGATGACTATCGGTCTTTGGGTATCGTCCGCCACTGCCCGTCTCCGCTAACAACTGCCAACTGCTGACTGCCTACTGTCGACTGCTTCACTTGCCCTTGCGACTCTTGATGTCTTCTTCCAGTTCGAGGAAGGAGGGGCGCTCGGTGGAGAACAGCACCTTGCGTCCGAACTCCACGCAGGTCTGGGGGGCGAAACCATTGAGGGAGGCCAGCAGCACCACTTTGACGGTCTGATAGACCTTGGTGCCCTCGCTGATTTTGCTCTCCACCACCGACACCAGGGGGGCGAGGAAGCCGTAGGAAATCAGGATACCGAGGAAGGTCCCCACCAGGGCATGGCCGATCAGCACGCCCAGTTCGGTGGGGGGCAGATGCAGAGACTCCATGGTATGCACCACGCCCATCACCGCCGCGACGATACCGAAGGCGGGGGTGCCATCCGCCAGTTTGGAGAGGGCGTGGGCGGAGTGGGATTCCTCGTGGTGGTGGGTCTCGATCTCGTTGTCCATGAGATTTTCGATCTCCATGGCATTGAGGTTGCCCCCCACCATCATGCGCAGGTAATCGGTAATGAATTCCACCAAGTGGTGATTGGCCAGGATATTGGGGTACTTGGTGAAGATGGCGCTCTTCTCCGGCTCCTCCACATCGCCTTCCAAGGACATCAGGCCTTCCTTGCGCGCCTTGGCCAGAAGTTCGAACAGCATGCCCAGGAGTTCCATGTAGAACGGCTTGGTGTATTTGGAGCCTTTGAAACAGCCGCCCAGCGCGCCCAGGGTGTGTTTGATGCCGTGCATGGAGTTGCCGGCGATGAAGGCGCCAACGGCGGCACCCGCGATCATCACCACTTCCAGCGGTTGCCAGAGTCCGCCCAGATGGCCGCCCGCCATGGCATAACCGCCGAAGACACTGGCCAGGACCACCACCCAGCCGACAATAACGAACATGGTCAGATTCTCCTTATTGCTTGATCGCTTTGCTCTGCAAAATTCGCTTCACCGGCCCGAAGCTGCGCCGGTGTATAGCACTAGGGCCCAATTCCGCCAAGGCCGCCAAATGCGCCGGGGTCGGATAGCCGGCATGCTGCTCGAACCCATAGCCAGGATGGATAACGGCCAGACGGCGCATTTCTTTATCTCTTTCCGTCTTGGCCAGGATGGACGCGGCCGAGATACAGGGCTCGCTGGCATCGCCCTTGATGATGGCGCGGGCGGGTATGGGCAGATCCGGGCAACGATTGCCATCGATCAGGGCCTGGCGGGCGCCCGGATGCAGGGCCAGGACCGCGCGCCGCATGGCCAGCATGCTGGCATGCAGGATGTTGAGACGCTCGATTTCCGCCAGGTCGGCCCAGGCCACCGCCCAGGCCAGGGCATGGGCCTTGATCTCGCCCGCCAAGCGTTCACGGCTGGCTTCCGACAACTTCTTGGAATCGTTCAGGCCCGCAATGGGTCGGGCCGGGTCCAGGATCACGGCGGCGGCGCACACCGGTCCGGCCAGGGGGCCGCGTCCGGCCTCGTCCACGCC
>JBGSHR010000474.1:0-2244 GCA_041752155.1 Thiobacillaceae bacterium
ATGCCGCCGGAACCGATGGCCCGGCCGAGGCCGACGCCCTGCTCGCCCGCAACGGCCACCGCTGGCGCGCCATCGCCGGCAATCAGGGAACCTGCCATGTCTGACCTCATATTGGCCGGCGACATCGGCGGCACTAAAAGTAATCTGGCCTTCTATCAAGGTTCGCCCGATGCGCCCGAGACCGTGGCGGAACACAGCTATCAGAACCAGGAATTCGCCGGCCTCGACGAAGTGGTCAGACGTTTCCTCGCGGATACCCGCATGACTACAGCTTCCGCCGCCAGCGCCTGTTTTGGCGTGGCCGGCGCGGTGGTAGTGGGCGAAAGTCATCTTCCCAATCTGGGCTGGCAGTTGTCGGAAACGGACTTGGCGCGGAACCTGGGTCTGCAATCCGTAAGCCTGATCAACGACCTGGAGGCCAATGCGCTGGGCATCGCAACATTGGCTCCCGAGCAGTTTTTCACCCTCAACCCTGGACAGCCCGGTGCCGGCGGCAACCAGGCGTTGATCGCCGCCGGCACCGGGCTGGGCATGGCGCTGATGCTTCCCGGCAGTGGCGGTTGGCGTGTGGCGGCATCGGAGGGGGGGCACGCCGATTTCGCTCCCCGGAACGAGCAGGAGGTGGCGCTTTGGCGCTTCCTGGAGGCTCGTTTCGGCCATGTCAGCCTGGAACGGGTAATCTCCGGCCATGGTCTAGCCAATATCCATGCCTTCCTGAAGCACAGCGGTCTGGTGGAGCCCGACTGGCTCAGCCAGCGCCTGTACACGGAGCCCGACCAGGCCGCCGTCATCGCCCAGGCGGGGCTCACGGGCGAAGCCGCCATCTGCGCCCAGGCCCTGGAAGTCTTCCTCTCGGCCTATGGCGCGGCGGCGGGCAACCTGGCCCTCACTGCTCTGGCCACAGGCGGACTGTATCTCGGCGGCGGCATCGCCCCCAAGCTCATCGATGCCTTCCCCCGCAGCAGTTTCATGGCCGCCTTCGCAGACAAGGGCCGCTTCGCCGCGCTGCTGCGGGAGATTTCCGTACAGATCATCCTGGAGCCAAAATGCGCCCTGCGCGGCGCGGCGGCCCACGCGTTGCGACTGGATGCAGCACAATGAAAAAACTTCCCGCGCGCCATGCACCTATTTTATTTTCCCTGCTCCTGTCCGGCGTGATGTCCCTGCTGGTCAGCAGCCTAGCGGTGATACGCCAGGTGGGGTGGGTGGACGGGGTTCTGGGTTTGTGTGTGCATACCTGGCTGCCCGCATGGGGAATTGCTTTCCTGGTCGCCATGCTCGTGGCCCAGCCAATCCAGAAGGTGGTTAGCCGTTGTGTCGAACCGTGGGACTGATCCCGCACCTGGGCCCGGCCTGTTGTTGGTGTTGGTGTTTACCGGGAGTGGGAGATGCAATCCTGTTCTTGAAGCCCATTCGCATTCTTTGGCCTTTCCCTGCTGCCGACTGTCCGATCTAACCTCGATAAATAAGTGTGCGTTGTGCGGGTCTTTCCAGCATTCCTTCGTCCTGCAACTGGTGCAAGACCCTGGACAGGGTTTCATTGGCGACGCCTAGCTCCTTGGCCCATTGGGTCAGCGAGTAGGGCAGTTCCAGCGTTCTTGAAGCCGGGTCAGCATGTTCGGCAACGTAAGTCAGAATGCGCTCCCTGAGGGGGGCGACGTGCTGGCCGCGATGCTGGCATGAATGTCGCAGCTCGGCGATATCCCTTGCCAATTTACGGAAAAGTGCTTGTGCCAGGATGGTGTCGTCCTGGATCAGATAGCGGAACTTTGCCACCCGAATCCGTTGAAATTCTCCGGGCGTCGTACAGGTGGCGCTGGCGTCGTGTATCGCACCGAAGGCGGCTTCGATTAGATAATCGCCTGCGCTGACATGATAGAGCGGTAGCGGGTTCCTCCCCGTATGACCGCCGAATATGTCAACCCTGCCACTGACCAAACGATAGGCGAAGGCCACCTTCGTGCCCGCGCGGAAGATCATGGCCCCTTGGCGCATAGGGCGCGTTTCCGCCTCCTCCCATAGCCTGTCCAACAGGTTCTCCGGTGAGCGTGGCCGATGGATGGGCTGCCGCGTCTGGAGTCGCAGGACGGGGGCTCGTTGCTCAAGCATGATGCATCATCACTTCCGTATCAGCCGCCGAGCATGAACATGGGATGCGGCGAGTTGGCGGTGGCCAAGTCGTGCCGCTCGGGCTTGCGGGCGATGCCGGCGAGGATGGTCGCGTGCAGTTCCGGGTCGCTTGCA
>JBGSHR010000475.1:0-2810 GCA_041752155.1 Thiobacillaceae bacterium
GGCAAGTACGGCCTCACCCGGCGCGACCTGGTGGCGCCGGTGAACTTCTTCAGCAAGGTGAGCGTCGACGCGGAAGGCCGCTTCCAGTTCCACCCGGGGCGTAGTCCGGGCGCGGGTCCAGGGGATGGGGGGCGCTGGACACGGCGACGATCACGTCCATGTCCAGGCGCAGGTCCACGGCGTCGCCGGTCGTGGCGTGGTCCGGGTGGAACTGGAAGCGGCCTTCCGCGTCGACGCTCACCTTGCTGAAGAAGTTCACCGGCGCCACCAGGTCGCGCCGGGTGAGGCCGTACTTGCCGATCTCGATCAGCAGGCCGTCCTTGCCGGATCGGTACATGCCGTTGCGGTGCTGCTGGTAGGCGTGCTCGCCGTACTTCCCGTGCATGCGTTCGGCGTCCAGCAGCAGGCCCAGGGGGTCGTGCCAGCCCAGGCTGTCGCCGGTGAGCGAGGCCATGGCGCAGCCCATGTCGCTCATCAGCACGTGGCCCCGGGTGTAGTGGGCGGTGTGCTGGGCCTTGAGGGAGTCGGGCATGTTGTAGCGCTCCAGCTTCTGGCCGGCGTTGTACAACACCAGGGCCAGATTGGCGCCGGCGCCCTTGGCGGTGAGGCGCAGGGTCACGCCCCGGGGCAGGCGCCAGGACCAGTGGCAGCCGCCGGGAATGGTCTCTTCCCAGAGCAGTTTTTCCGCCGGGATGGGGGGCAGGGTGGAGCTCATGGCGCTCTCCTCAGAACAGTTTGAGGTAACGGTTCAACTCCCATTCAGACACATGGGTGTGATAGGCCTGCCACTCGTCGCGCTTGTACCGGGCGTAGGTCTCGGCCATGAGGGGGCCGAACACCTCCTTGGCGAGGGGGTCGGCCTCGAAGGCGTCGACGGCCTCCTCCAGGGAGCGGGGCAGGTGGGACACGCCCATGGCCGCCAGTTCCGCCTCGCTGTGCAGGTACATGTTCTCGCCATGGGGCGCGCCCGGGTCCAGGCCCTCGCGGATGCCTTCCAGACCGGCGGCCAGCATCAGGGCGGCGGCGAGATACGGATTGCAGGACATGTCCACGGCGCGGCATTCCACCCGGCCGCCGGCCAGGGGTACGCGCAGCATGTTGGTGCGGTTGTTGCTGCCGAAGGACACGTGGATCGGCGCCCAGGTGAAGCCGGACATGCTGCCCTTGCGCACCAGGCGCTTGTAGCTGTTGACGGTGGGGGCGATGACGGCGGAGATGGCGTGGGCATGCTTGAGGATGCCGGCGACGAACTGGTAGCCCAGCTTGGAGAGCTTCAGTCCATGGGGGTCGCTGGGGTCCACGAACAGGTTCTCGCCGGTCTCCAGGCTGGCCATGGACATGTTGAAGTGGGCGCCGCTGCCGGTACGGTTGGCGAAGGGCTTGGCCATGAAGGTGGCGAACCAGCCGCGTTTCTTGGCCAGCTCCCCCAGCATGAGGCGGAAGAAGGTGAAGCGGTCGGCCATGGTGAGGCCGTCGGCGTACTGGAAGTCGGTCTCGAACTGGCCGTTGGCGTCCTCGTGGTCGAAGGAGTAGACGTCCCAGCCCAGGCCGTCCATGGCCCGTACCAATTCGTCCAGCAGGCCGTAGTTGTCCAGGAAGCCGCGCACGTCGTAGCAGGGCTTGGCCAGGGTGTCGCCCGCGCTCACCGGGGCGATGCCGCCGTCGGCGTTGTGTTTGAGCACGAAGAACTCGGTCTCGATGCCCAGGTTGAAGCGCAGGCCCAGTTCGGCGGCGGCCGCCAGCTGCTTCTTCAGGATGCCTCGGGAGCAGGCCTCGAAGGGCTGGCCCTTGAGGTAGAGGTCGCTGGCGTACCACACCACCTCCGGGTTCCAGGGCAGCACGGCGCCGGAGGCCAGATCGGGATGGGCGGACACCTCCTCGTCGTTCACCTCCTGGGGCACGCCGTCCAGGGCGGCGCCGGTGAACAGCTCGGAGCCCCCCACCATCTGTTCGAAGTGGCCCAGGGGCACCACCTTGCTCTTGGAGATGCCGTGCATGTCGACGAAGCTGGCCAGGGCGTATCGGACGCCGGCGGCCTCCAGCTTGGCCTTGGCGGCCTGGGTCTCGATGGCCTGGGATTCGGTGGAGGAATGAACGGTCATGATGCTGACTCCGAATGCGCGTGAGTGGGGAGGGGCGAGCTCTCGAGGGGTTTGTTCTCGGTGAGGGCCTGGGTGAGTTGTTGCGCCAGTTCGCTGACGCAGAGATCCAATAGGCTCTGGCCCGCCGCCGCCTGGGCCTGGCTGGGGCGGCCGACGGTGCCATGCACGCTCTCGTCGCTGACGCGATAGGCGAAGAAGCAGCCGGCGGAGCGGTCGGGCTCGTCGACCACCTTGTCCATGCGCACCAGTTCCGGATGCAGCGCCAGCATCAACGAGGTCTCGGCGCAGTTGGCGTGAAAGTTGGCGGCGTCCTCGTGATAGCGGCGGTGCGCTTCGTCCGAGATATCCCAGATCGAGCGCAGCGCGACGCGCATGTTGGGATAGCTGTGGCGGATGTTCTCCAGCCCGCAGCGCAGCGGCGCCCAGTTGGTGACGTGGCCGTTGAGCAGCAGCAGGCGATCGAAGCCCGCCGTGTTGAGCCACTCGGCGATTTCCAGCACCAGTTTCGACAAGGTTTCCGGACGCAGCGAAATGGTACCCGGCCATTTCGACGAATGCCCGAGCGAGCAGCCGTAGGCGAGGCTGGGCAACACCGGGATGCCGGTCAGCGCCGAGGCGCCGTGCGCCACCGCTTCGGCCGACAGCGTGTCGACCCCCAGGGGCAAATGCGGGCCGTGCTGCTCGGTGGCGCCCACCGGCAGGATCGCC
>JBGSHR010000476.1:0-3363 GCA_041752155.1 Thiobacillaceae bacterium
CTGCGGGCGGCCAGGGACGCCGGCGTTTTGGCCGGCGCGGCCAGGAGCCTGGCGGCGGGCGCCTTGTGTTTCTCCTTGGCCGGCCGGGGCGGGTGGACCGGTACTTTTGGGGGTGGCTCGATCTGAAGGTTCACCTGCACGGGTGGCGGTGGGGGCGGAACCGGTCGCAACGCCAGGAACACGGGCGACCACATCACGCTGGCGTGGATCGCCAATGACAACGCCAGGGCGGTCAGCAGGATGGCCTGGGCACGGGTCATGAATGAACAAAAAAGGGGGCTTCGCCCCCTTTTTCTACTCGTTTCTACTCGGCCTGGGCCGGGTTAAAGGACCATGCCCGGGTTGTTGCCCATGCCGATGACCTTGGGCTGGTTGAGCTTGACCTGTTTGACCACCTTCACGTCGCGCAGGTATTCGGCCACCACGTCCCAGATGGGGGTGCCCTTGACGCCCTCGCCCACGGGCGCCCAGCCGGCCACCTTGTAGGACTTGTTGGGGTCGATCGGCTTGCCGCGCAGGGTCATGTCGTTGATGCGCTTGCCGATGCTGGCGTTGGGGGCGACGCTGTACTGGATGCCGCCCACGCGCACCATGTCGCCGCCCTGCTGGTAGTAGGGATCGTCGTTGAACAGGTTGTCGCACACGTCTTCCATGATGGTCTTGATGGTCTCGCCGGTCATGGTGTTCAGGGTGGTGGCGGGGTAGGTGATGGCCACCTGGTCCATGAGCTGCTCCATGGTGATGACGTCCCCCGGCAGCAGGCTTGTGCCCCAGCGGAAGCCCGGGGAGAAGGCGGCGTCGGCGCCTTTCACCTTCATCAGGGCGTCGCAGATCATCTGGTCGTAGGTGCCGTTGAAGTTGCCGCGGCGATACAGCAGGTCCTCGGTGACCGCCAGCTTCTCGCCCAGCTTGGATTCGAACGGGGCGCGGATCTTGGCGATGAGCGCGTCCATCTTCTTGTCGGCGGGCAGCAGGTTGGAGAACACCGGCATCAGGCGGTACTTCCAGCCCAGGACCTTGCCGCCCTTGACGTCGAAGTCCATGACGCCCAGGAACTTGCCGTTGGAACCGGCGTTGGTGACCAGGGTCATGCCCTTGGCGTTCTTGACCTGCACCGGCTGGGGCACGCCGTCGTGGGTGTGGCCGCCGAAGATGGCGTCGATGCCGGTGACGCGGCTGGCCATTTTCAGGTCCACGTCCATGCCGTTGTGGGACAGCACCACTACCACCTGGGCGCCCTTGCCGCGCGCCTCGTCGACGAACTTCTGCATGGAGTCGTCGCGGATGCCGAAGGACCAGTCGGGCACCATCCAGCGCGGGTTGGCGATGGGGGTGTAGGGGAAGGCCTGGCCGATGATGGCGACCTGCACGCCGTTGATGTTCTTGATCACGTAGGGCTTGAACACCTGGTCGCCGAAGTCGTTGGTGACCACGTTCTGGGCGACGAAATCAATGCCGGCCTTCTTGAAGTCCTTGTTGATGATCTCCTGCACCCGCTCGGCGCCCAGGGTCATCTCCCAGTGGGGGGTCATGACGTCCACGCCCAGGGCAATGCAGGCGTCCACCATGTCCTGGGCGTTGGTCCACAGAGCGGTGGCGGAACCCTGCCAGGTATCGCCGCCGTCCATGAGCAGGGAGCCGGGGCGGGAGGCGCGCACCTTGTCCACCAGGGTCTTCAGGTGGGCGAAGCCGCCCACCTTGCCGTAGGTCTTGGCGGCGGCGCTGAAATCCAGATAAGTGAAGGCGTGGGCGTCGATGCCGCCGGGCTTGATGTTGTAGGCCTTGAGCAGGTGTTCGCCCACCAGATGGGGCACCTTGCCGACGGCGCTGCCCACGCCCAGGTTGACGTTGGGCTCGCGGAACCAGATGGGCTTGAGCTGGGCATGACAGTCGGTCATGTGCATGAGCGACACGTTGCCAAAGGCGGGGAGATCGTAATAGTTGCTGGGAACATTCCCGGCCAGGGCCTGACGGCTGTCCAGAACAAAACCGGCGGCGCTGGCGGCGGCAAGGATCTGGAGGAATTCACGGCGATTCATGGACATGGACTTGTTCTCCTCATATGGCTATACGCGAGGCCGCATTCTTGGCCCCATGCGCACGCAGGTAAATGGTAATGATGGCCCAACCCGGCTGGTTCAAATGAAAATCCGGGCAATGTGCCCGGATTTTCAGGTACGGCGAATGGCGCTTACTTGGCGCTTACTTGCGGAACACGGAAGCCTTCAGCTCCAGACCGTTGCTGAGGTAGGACTCGAAATATTCCAGATTGTTGTAGCGGGTACTGCCAGCCTTGTCGGGGGCATGGCGCACGGTCTTGTGGCAACCCTCATAGCGCTTCTGGAGGGTGAACAATTTCTCTCCCGCACGGAACACGGGCCAGTGGGTCGCGTGACCAACAGCCGGTGACAGGAGCTCGGAGCGCAGGCGGTTGCCAGCGTTATAGACATGGCAGTTGGCGCAGGAGAAATTGAGCTGGCCGGCGCGGCTGAAGAAGGTCTTCTTGCCGTCCTCATAGGCCTTCACGGCGGCATCGCCTTCCACCTTGATATTGAAGGTCATGCCATCGGACAGAGCGCGCATATAGGCGGTAAGCAAGCCCATGGTCTTGGGATCGCCGAAGGCATAGGCCGCTTCGCCATTGGCCACGCGACAGGCGTTGATCTCGTCCTCCAGGGTCACCACATTGCCTTTGGCGTTATCGAACTTGGGATAGTCGCCAGCGATCATCTTGCCGCCATTAGGCAGGCAATCGGCGTAGGTCTTGCCGCTCTTGAGGGGGGTCTTCCACATCTTCTCGCCCTTGTCGAGCTCAGCCGTGTAAGGCGGGAACTCCATGATGCTGTCGTACTGGGACTTGGAATCCGGATCGAATGCCAATGCGCCGTAGATATAGTTCTCGATTTTTACATCGGGATACTTGTTCTTGAAGTAGTTGGTGATGTTCTGGCGGTCTTCCTCAGGGCTGGCCTGTGCGGAAACCGCGCCCATCAGAACCCCCAGACCTAGCAATGCAATCAAAATCTTCTTCATGCCGTCCTCCTGGAACTAGCTTACAAAGGGGGCCGGGCTGATCCCGACCCATCGTTATGCGCGAATCAGCCGATAGTCGCTTCGGCAGAGTTCTTGTCGCCCTTGTTGTCTTCCCAGGACACGGTGACCTTGTCGCCGGACTTGGGACCCTTCACCTTGAATGCCAGGTAGGGGTTCTTGGAGATGCCACCGCCCCACTGGGCATCCAGCACCGGCTTGCCGTTCACCGCCGCCAGCACGTTGGTGATGTGGTGCGCGGGAATCATCTGACCCGTCTTGGCGTCCTTGCGCAGGCCCGTTTCCATCGGGTGGTTCATCAGGCACTTCACT
>JBGSHR010000477.1:0-1646 GCA_041752155.1 Thiobacillaceae bacterium
GTCCGACCCGGCCATCGCCCTGGACCCGGCCGGCCGCCTGCACCTGGTCTGGCTGGAACGCGGCGAGGGCGGCGTCACCCGGCTGATGTACGCCGTCGCCGCCCCGTAGCCCGGAGGAGCGCAGCGAGTCCGGGGAAAACGCGTCCATCCCGGACGCGCTTCGCTCCTCCGGGCTACTTGCTAGAATGGCGCCTCTTTTCCGAGCGACCGGCCCATGCCGGCCCCGACATGCACAGCGAAACCCCCATCCGCATCTCCCTCATCACCCCCATCTACAACGAGCGGGAGAACCTGCCCGAGCTGGTACGCCGGGTCGAGGAAGCCATGGCGCCAGTGCGCGAGCCCTGGGAATTCATCTGCATCGACGACGGCTCCCGCGACGGCTCGCCCCAGATCCTCGCCGACCTGGCCCAGACCCGGCCCTGGCTGCGCCCCCTGTTCCTGCGCCGCAACTACGGCCAGTCCACCGCCATGCAGGCCGGCTTCGACGCGGCCCGGGGCGATATCCTGGCCACCATGGACGGCGATCTGCAGAACGACCCGGCGGACATCCCACGCCTGTTGAACATGCTGGACGAACGACCGGAGATCGACATCATCTCGGGCTGGCGCCGTCATCGCCAGGACAAGACCATGAGCCGCAAGCTGCCGTCCAAGATGGCCAATGCCCTGATTTCCTGGGTCACCGGCGTCAAGCTGCACGACTACGGCTGCTCCCTCAAGCTGTACCGCAGCGAGGCGGTGCGCTACGTGAAGATTTACGGCGAGCTGCACCGTTTCATCCCGGCCCTGGCCCACGAGTTCGGCGCCAAGGTGATGGAGGCGGAGGTGACCCACCACGCCCGCACCATGGGCGTCTCCAAGTACGGCATCGACCGCACCGTGCGGGTGTTCCTGGACCTGCTGTGGGTGAAGTTCCTGCTGCGCTTCCAGCACCGCCCCATGCACGCCTTCGGCGGCATCGGCATGGCCATGCTGGTGCCCGCCTCCCTCATCCTGGGCTGGCTCGCCATCGACAAGCTGGTGCTGGGCGACAACATCGGCGGCCGCCCCCTGCTCATGTTGGGCGTGATGCTGGCGCTGATGGGCACCCAGTTCATCGGCATGGGCATCCTCGGCGAGATGCTCACCCGCATCTGGCACGAACCCAGCGGCAAGAGCCAATACCTGTTGCGCGAAGACCTGCCCAAACCGCCCCAGGCTTGACGCCATCCGACCCGGCATGAGTCCGACCCGGTCCTTTCTGCCTGATACCCTGGCCGGGCGCCTGCTGCTGTTGGCCGCCCTGGCCATGCCCTTCATCGGCCTGACGGGCTTCCCCCTGTTCGACCTGGACGAAGGCGCCTTCACCGCTTCCACCACCGAGATGTTCCTGCGCGGGGACTTCCTCTCCTCCTGGCTGCACGGCGTGCCGCGCACCGACAAGCCGGTGCTGTCCTACTGGTTCCAGGCCGCCTCGGTGGGGCTGCTGGGCTTCGACGAATTCGGCTTCCGCCTGCCCTCGGCCCTGGCCACCTGCCTGTGGATCCTGCTGAGCTACGCCTTTACCGCCCGGGTGGCGGGCAAGGCGGCGGGCACCCTGGCGGCGGTGATCATCGCCACCGCCCTGGGCACCCTGGTGATCGGCAAGGCCGCCACCGCCGACG
>JBGSHR010000478.1:0-3226 GCA_041752155.1 Thiobacillaceae bacterium
CCTGCGCCTGATCGCCAACCAGGACGACGACCCCGCCTTCATCCGCGCCGCCACCACGCCGCGCCGGGGCATCGGCGCCGCCACACTGGAAAAGCTCGGCGACCACGCCGGCCAGCGTCACGTCAGCCTGTTCGCCGCTGCCTTCGAGGAAGGCTTCCAGGCCCAGCTCCCGGATCGCCAGCTGGAACCCCTGCTCGGCTTCTGCGACTTCATCAACCGCATCGCCTTCCGCGCCGAGAAGGAACCCGCCGGGCGCCTGCTGGAGGAGCTCCTGGCCGCCATTCACTATGAGGAATGGCTGTACGACTCGGAGGACGACCGGGCCGCCAAGAGCAAATGGGCGAACGTGCGGGAATTCGTGGACTGGCTCACCCGCAAGGGCGAGGAGGACGAAAAGTCCCTGATCGAGCTGACCCAGACCGTCACCCTGATGAACCTGCTGGAGGGCAAGGACGACACGGAGGTGGACGCGGTGCGCCTGTCCACCCTGCATGCCGCCAAGGGTCTGGAGTTCGGCCACGTCTATCTGATCGGGGTGGAGGAGGAGATCCTGCCCCACCGGGAATGCCTGGAGGACGAGCGCCTGGAGGAGGAGCGGCGCCTCATGTACGTGGGCATCACGCGCGCTCGCAAGGGGCTCACCATCACCTGGTGCGCCAGGCGCAAACGCGGTGGCGAGACGGTGAGCTGCGAGCCCTCGCGCTTCCTGGCCGAACTGGACCCGGCAGAGGTTCGCCGCAGTGGCGAACTTCAGGAAGAAGGGGCCGCCAAGGAAGACGGCAATCGCCGCCTGTCCGCCCTCAAGGCCATGCTGGGCCCCGACAAATGATCTTGCGCAAATAAAAAACGCGGCCCGCGGGCCGCGTTTTATCAAGCCGGAAAGGCTTATTTGCCGGCAGTCTTCTTGCCCGTCGCGGCAGCCGACGTGGCGATGGCCATATTGGCCTGTTCCACCATGTAATCCACTGCCACCCGGGTATCGGCATCGGACAGCTTGTCGTTGCCGCCCTTGGCCGGGCCGCCGAAGCTGCCGTTGATGGCCGCGTTATAGAGATACGTCCTGCCTTCCTTGACCAGGGGAGCCCAGGCCTGGGCATCGCTCAGCTTCTGGGCGCCGGTCAAGCCGGTGTCATGGCAGTAAGCGCAGTTCTCGCCATACACCACCTTGCCCCGGGCCAGCTCCGCCGCGGTGGGAACCGGTTCCTTCTTGAGCACGGCCTCGAACTTGGCGCCGCCGGCATTGGTCATCAGCACCATGGCGCGGGCCACCTCGATATCGCTCAGGTCGGGATCTCCGCCCCGAGCCGGCATCTTGTTGAAGCCCTTGAAGGCATGGTCCAGCAGCAGCTCATAGCCCTTGGCGATGCGCGGCGCCCAGGCGGCATGATCCTTGTATTTGGGAGAGTCCAAGGCGCCGGACTCGTGGCAGCCGGCGCATACCTCGGCATAGACCTGCTCGCCGGTGCGGTCCACCTTCGGTGCGTTGGGATCGATGGACACGGATTGCCCGTACGGTTGGATGCGGGCGCGCACCGCCTGGTCAGCCATATCCGCACTATCTTTTTCGCCCATGCCGCCTTGTATGCCTAGGAACAGCATGACGATCAGGAAAATCGCCAAACCGGGGGCGAATAGGCCGCCCAAGGTTGCAAGGAGAAAGTCCTTCGGCGTGGTTTTGGTCATTTCGTGGTGATCCGCCATGGTTACAGCCCCTGTCTGACTCGAAGTTGGGAAACCGGCGGATTATAAGGGTTTTGTCCCGCCAGCCAAACCCGCTGTGCTATCCTACGCGCCCTTCCGCCCGTAGCTCAGCTGGATAGAGTACTGCCCTCCGAAGGCAGGGGTCGTGCGTTCGAATCGCGCCGGGCGGGCCAAATTCCTGTCAACAAGCCACTTCACGCCTACTGCGCGGCGTTTCCCAGCAATCGCACTTCCCGCTGAGGGAACGGTATGACAATGCCGCGTCCGCGCAATGCCTCCAGAATCGACTTGTTGATCTCACCGATGGCCTCATAAAAATCCGCCACCTGGACCCAGGGTTTCACGCCGATCGTGACGGAAGAATCGGCCAGGGTAATCACCTGGATCAGGGGCGCGGGGTCTCTCAGTACCCTGGGATTGGTTAGCAGGACCTCCTGGATTGCGGTCAATGCCAAGTCGATATCCGTGTCATAGGCCACGCCCACGGCGATTTCCATCTGCCTGAGGTTGCCGTAGTTGTGGAGGATTTCGCCGACGATCTTGCGATTGGGGATGACCACCCGGGACCGGTCGGGATGATTCAGGCTGGTGTTGAACAGGGTGATGGCCTCCACGTCGCCTTCCTCGCCGGCGATGGAGATGTACTCCCCCACCTTGAACGGCCGGGTGAAGATGATGGTCAGGCCCGCCGCCAGGTTGCCCAGCACCCCTTGCATGGCCAGAGCGGCGCCGGCGCCGGCCACGCCCAGGCCGGCGATGAGGGGCAGCAATTCCACGCCCAGGTTCTGCAGGGCCATGACCACGAACAGGGCAAAGACCAGTAGCCGTGCGATGCGCACCAGCAGGATGCGGATGGTCACATCCAGCTCCAGACGGGTGAGCAGGCCTTCCGTCAGCTTGCCGATCCAGCGTCCGACGAAATGGCCTATGGCCAGGACGATCAGGGCGACAAAGAGCTTGGGGCCGAACTTCAGGCCCAGGTCTATGGCGGTGGATTGAACCTGATCCAGGGCGGCGAGCGGCTCATTCATGGCACGGGTTACAGGTGGATGGAGATGGCCGCCATTCTAGTGGCTAGCCCGTGCCGGCCCGGTGCCGGAGGCTAGCAGGGGCTTACAGCCACCCCTCGACTTTCTTCCGATCCGGCACGCCGCCGGCATGGACCACCTGGCCGTCGATCACCACGCCGGGGGTGGACATGACGCCGTAGCCCAGGATGTCGGCGATCTGGTCCACCTTTTCCAGCTGGATCGCCACGCCCTTGGCCTTGGCGACCTCCTCGATCAGCTTCAGGGTGGTTTCGCAGTTGCGGCAGCCGGTGCCGAGCACCTTCACGTTTTTCATGCTGATTGCTCCGGTTTGATGGCCTCGATGCTGGCCGAGGCGATGTAGTCCTCGACGCCGCGTCCCGGCGCCCAGTGGCGCAGGAATTCCCGGCTGGCGTCCTTGGGGGCGATGCGGATGTGGGTGAAGCCCGCCGCCGCCAGCATGGCGGTCAATGCCTCGATCCCCGCCGCGCCGGCGA
>JBGSHR010000479.1:0-4654 GCA_041752155.1 Thiobacillaceae bacterium
GCAGGGCGGCCTCCAACTCGCCGGCGCACGCCTGGGCCTGATCCGTCGTCCAGTCCGGCGGCAGTCCGGCATGCACCATGAGCCAGGGGCCTTGCCGATGCAGCATGGGGCGGTGGCGCAGCCAGGTGAGCACCGCCTCCCGGTCCGGCGCCGCCAGGATGGTCTCCAGGGTGTCCTTGCGATGGGGCGTCACGAAGCCTTCGGCCACCGCCAGCAGGTGCAGATCGTGGTTGCCCAGCACCGCCACCACGCTGGCGTCGTGGCGCATGCACCAGCGCAGCACGGCCAGGGAGTCCTCGCCCCGATTGACCAGGTCGCCGGTGATCCACACCTTGTCCTGGGCGGGGTCGAAGCCGATCCCGTCCAGCAGTTCCAGCAGGGCGTCGTGGCAACCCTGGATGTCGCCGATGACGTAGGTGCTCATGGACCCTCCTCCGCCGTTTGCAAGGCCATGAGCGGCTTCATGGCGGTGAGCAGACTGGCGAACAGTTTGGGGTGGGCCAGCTCCTGGGCGGCCAGGAGCTGCTTCATCTGGAAGCGCTGCTGGGGCATGGCGAAACAGGCGGGACAGTTCTCGTGGATCACCGGCAGGGCCGCCTTGGCGGCGAAGTCCCGGGTCTGGCGTTCGCGTCCATAGACCAGGGGGCGGATCACGCGCAGGTCGCCGGCATCGATGCGGTAATGGGCCTGCATAGTGCGCAGGCGGCCGCCGAAGAAGGCGCTCATCAGGAAGGTCTCGGCCAGGTCGTCCAGATGCTGGGCCAGGGCCAGCACGCCGTAGCCGTGATCCCGCGCCACCCGGTACAGGATGCCGCGGCGCATGCGCGAACAGTAGGCGCAGAAGGAGTCCCCCTTCATGTGCTCGGCCGCGTCTTTGATGATCGGCTGGGATTCGTAGAAATACGGCACGCCCAGTTCGGCCATGTAGGCCTTGAGGGGCGAGGGATCGTAGTCCGGGGACTGGGGGTCGACGGTGCAGGCGCCCAGCTCGAACTTCACCGGCGCGCGCTTCTGCAGATGCAGCAGGACGTGGAGCAGGGACAGGCTGTCCTTGCCGCCGGACAGGCCCAGCAAGACCCGGTCGCCATCGCGGATCATGGCGTAGTCGCCGACGGCCCGGCCGGCGGCGGTGAGCAGGGAACGGGGCGGGGTGATCGCCTGGATCACCGGGGGCTGCAGGGCAATTTGCGTCATAGCAGGGGCTGGACCAGGGCTTCCAGGCGGGCCTCGCTCACCTCGCCGGTGAGGGTGGCGACGGGGTTGCCCTGGCGGTCGAACAGCACCGAATAGGGCAACCCGCCCAGGCGATTGCCCGCATTCTGGGACAGCATCGCCGCCTCCGCCCCGCCCAGCAGCACCGGGTAGTTGATGCCGATCTGGTCGGCGAAGGCCTGCACCTTGTCCGCCTCGTCCAGGGCGACGCCGACGAATTGCAGGCCCTGGACGCCCAGGCGTTCCTGCAGGCGGATGAAACCGGGGATCTCCCGGCGGCAGGGCGGGCACCAGGGCGCCCAGAAGTTCACCAGCACCACCTTGCCCTGCCATTGCTTCATGGCCTGAGCCTGGCCCGTCAGGTCGGGCAGCCTGGCCTGCCAGAAATCCGCCACCCGCACCTCCTGGGGCGCGCCCAGGCTGGGCACCGGCTCAGCCGCGAAGAAGCGTTCGGCGATGATCCCGGCGGCGCCGAACGCCAAGGCCACGAGGAACAGGGTGCTCTTGGGATATTTCAAGGAAATCAGGGAATGGCGTGGGAGAGGCTGGTCAGGAATTTCTCCGCCGGCTCATAGCCCACCACGCGGTAAGCAACCTCGCCACCCGCCTTGTCGAAAAAGATGATGCCGGGCGGACCGAACAGCTTGAAGCGGGCCAGCAAGGCCTTGTCCTCGGCGCTGTTGGCGGTCACGTCCGCCTGCAGCAGCAACACGTCCTTGAGCTTGGCCTGGACCTGGGGATCGGCGAAGGTGAAGCGCTCCAATTCCTTGCACGAGACGCACCAGTCGGCATAGAAATCCAGCATCACGTAACGCCCGCCGGCCCCCTGGACCGCCGCATCCAGTTCGGCCAGGTTCTTCACCCGCTGGAAGGCCAGGTGCGGCTTCTGTTCCACCGTCCCGGCCACGCCGCCCTGGAACACGGACAGGGGTTGCAGCAGGTCCCGGCTGCCGCCCATGGCTCCCAGCAGCATGGCGATGCCCGCCACCAGGGCGATGAGGCCCACGCCCTTCCAGAAGCGGGCGAAGCCTTTGGCGTTCACGGCCAGGGGCTCCAGGGCGTGCAGGAACATGGCGGAGATCATGAGCAGGGCGGCCCACAGCAACATCTGCACGATGGCCGACAACAAGGGCGAGATCAGCCAGATGGCCACGGCCAGCAGGGCCACGCCGAAGAAGCGCTTGACCGCATCCATCCAGGCGCCGGCCCTGGGCAACAAGGCGCCGGCGGACAGTCCTACCAGCAGGAGCGGCACGCCCATGCCCATGGCCAGGGAGAACAGGGACACGCCGCCCAGCACCACATCGCCGGTCTGGCTGATATAGAGCAGGGCGCCGGCCAGGGGCGCGGCCACGCAGGGTCCGACGATCAAGGCGGAGATCACGCCCATGACGAACACGCTGAGCGCCCGCCCGCCCTGCATGCGGTTGCTGGCCTCGGTGAAGCGGCTTTGCAGGAAGCTGGGCATCTGCAATTCGTAGAAGCCGAACATGGACAGGGACAGGGCCACGAAGATGGCGGCGCCGGTGCCCAGGGCCCAGGGGTTCTGCAAGGCGTTGGAGATCAGTGTGCCGGACAGGCCCGCCGCCACGCCGATCATGGCGTAGGTCACGGCCATGCCGAGGACATAGGCCAGGGACAACATGAAACCCTTGCGCTTGGTCATGCCGCTGCCCTGGCCAACGATGATGCCGGACAGGATGGGGATCATGGGGAAGACACAGGGGGTGAGGGAGAGCAGCAGGCCGAAGCCGAAGAAACTGACCACGATCAGCCAGAAGTTGCCGCCCTTGAGCAGGGCCTCGATGCGTCCCGAATCGGAAGTCGCCGCCGCCGCGGGGGCTTCGGCCGGAACGGACTGGGCCTGCGGAGTTTGCCCCGGCACCGACGCCGCCAGCGCCAAGGTGTAGTCCTTGTCCTGGGGCGGGTAGCACACGCCTTTTTCGCTGCAGCCCTGATAGCTGGCCGCCACTTTCAATTGCAACGTGCCCGGCGGCACGCCGGCCAATTTGACCACCATAACGAAAGGCTGATGATAGACATGCATCCTGCCGAAGTTCGGGTCTTCCTTCTCGTCGGCCTTGGGCAGATCCAGGCCCGTCACCGTGACGCCAGCGGGCTCAACGATGCTGAAGTGGATCTTGTCCCGATACAGGTAATAGTCTTTGGCGACGGTGAAGCGGGCTTCGACATTCCCGTCCGAGCGGGGAATCAGAGCCAGCTTGAAGGCCTCGTCCGGTGACAGGAACTCGGGCTCCGACGTGCCGGCCAGATCAGCGGCCAGGTTCTTCAGGCGGTCCAATACCGCCACGCTCTGCTGGGCGAAGGGAGCTGCCTTGCCCGGGACCGGCTCGGCGCTTGCCTTGATCGCACCGGAGGCGGCCTCTGCCTTGAGACTGGCCACGCCTTCCAGGGGCGGGTAGCACACGCCCATATCCGCGCAGCCCTGGAACCCTGCCTTGAGGGTAAAGGCCTTATCCCCACCGTTGGGATAGCTGACCGGGATGCGCACGCGCAGGTCGCCGCGATAGGTTTCCACCTCGCCGAAATAGTCGTCCTGCTTCACTTTCGCCTTGGGCAGCACCGGCGCACCCAGCTTGGCCCCGCCCTCGGCGGAGAAGTGGAGCTTGTTCTTGTACAGGTAATAGCCCTCGGCGATCTGGAAGCGCGCCTCCAGCGTGGCCGGGTCCAGCATGCGGGCGGAATACTGGAAGGCCTGCTCGGGTTCCAGCAAATCCTCCTCGGCGTGGGCGAAACCGGCGAGCAGCAGGAACAGGAGAAGGAAAAGACGCATTGAAGGTGCTCCGATTATGGATTGGCCGGCTCGGCGGGCCAATCGCTAGCGGTGGACTGGGCAACCCAGCGAAGGTATTCAGGCAGGCCCGCCGCGATATCCAGGGCCACGATTTCCGGCAGCTCATAAGGATGATGCCGCCGCAGGTAAGATTCCACAGCCGGATAAAGTTCCGCCGTGGTCTTGATGAACAAGGGAACCTCCCCATCTACTTTCACATCGCCCTGCCAGCGGTAGTACGAGCGGCAGGGTGGGAGCACATTCACACAGGCGGCCAGCCGCGCTTCCACCAGACCCTGAGCCAGCTTGCTGGCAAGCTCGGCATCGGGCAGGGTGGTGAGAATCAGGCGGGTATCGGACACGGAGAAGGCGGGTGAGATTAGGATTTCTGGGGATTATAGCCGTGGCCATTCCGGCCCTGGAACTGGTAGGGATCTACTTGGTGGGACAGCGAATCGGCCTGGCCTGGACCCTCATTTGGCTGTTCGGCGCGGTGGTGGCGGGGGTCATGGTGATGCGCACCACCGGCGAGGGCTTCATGCCGCGCATGGCCCAGGCCGCGGCCCGGGGCGAAGACCCCTTTTCCGTGCTGCTGGCCTCCGGCCGACGCTTCCTGGCGGGCGTGCTGCTCATCCTGCCCGGCCTGGG
>JBGSHR010000480.1:0-1732 GCA_041752155.1 Thiobacillaceae bacterium
GGCCGCCTCGTCCACCACGCCGCCCCGGGCGGTATTGATCAGCACCGCGTGCTTCTTCATCAGGCCGAATTCCCGTGGGCCGATCAGCCCCCGGGTGGCATCGGTGAGGGGAACATGCAGGGTGATCTGGTCCGCCCGCGCCAGCACCTCGTCGAACGGCGTCAGGCCGGGGCGGGTCTCGCTCGCCGCCTTGTGTTCCGCCAGCAATACCTCCATGCCGAAGGCCCGGGCCAGGCGCGCCACCTCCATCCCCACGTTGCCGTGGCCGACGATGCCCAGGGTGGAGCCGTGCAGATCGTGCATCTCGTGATCGAACAGGCAGAACTGGTCGGCTTGCTGCCAGGCCCCTTGCCGCAGGCTCTGGCGCCAGGCCAGCAGGTTGCGGCGCAGGGCCAGCAGCAGCATGAACACGTGTTCCGGCACGGTGTGCTCGGCATAGCCGCGAATATTGCACACGGCGATGCCCCGTTCCCGGCAGGCCTCCAGGTCCACGTTGTTGGTGCCGGTGGCGGCCACCGCCACCAGGCTCAGCTTCGGACAGGCGGCGATGACCTCGCAGGTGATGGGGGCCTTGTTGGTGATGGCGATGTTGGCGCGCCAGAGATGCTCCGCCACCTCTTCCGGGCGGCTCTCCGGATGTTCCACCCAGACGTGGTCGAACGAGGGGATGCGCAGCTCGGCCAGCAGGGTGGCCCGGTCGAGAAAGACCATGTAAGGCTTCATGAACGGTGCGGGTCGCTCATGGGGCGGGATTTACATAGGGGTGGTGATGCGGCGTTGTTTGCGCAGCTTGCGCCGTTTTACTTCCTGGCGATGCTGGAAGCGCAGATGCCAGACGATTACCCCGGCGGAAATCAGCAATAGACCACTGATACGCCCCAGCAGCATGTCCAGGTTGTAGGCCGTGATGATGCCCACCAGGGCATAAATGTACGGAAGCGGCTCATACAGCCAATTCGGTAGCGTTCCCATGATCTCTTCCCGATTTTTTTAATAGGCCGAGTTTACCGTAACAAAGCGATCCAGATGGGAAGGGTGATAAGGAAGGCGAGGCTGCTCCAGCTGGCGGTGAGGGCGGCGGCGCGCACGTCCAGTTTGAAGCGGTCGGCGAAGCTGGCGGCCATGAGCATGGTAGGCATGGCGGTCTCCAGCACGGATGAGCGTGCGGCAAAATGGCGGTCAGACAACGAGAGCAAACATCAATTATCGAGCGAAACGCCAAGCTTCACAATGCCGCATGCAGATGGTGCAGCGATGAAAGATGTCGCACGAATGGGCTATTTTCAGTCGTTCATCCGATCCCGGCGATTAAGGCGAAAATTATTCCCCAGGAGTGGTCAGACGGGCGGTTGTTTGCTCGGGAACAAGCAGATCGTCGAACTGAGTTTGGCTGTAACGAATGACGACAAGCCGGCGATGCATGCTGCCGCCCGATTGGTGCGCAAAAAAATGCTCCCCGAGGCCCTTCACTTCGGGCGTCGTCGAGAGCACCAGCCACTGCCCCGGCCCAAGGATGGGCGACATGGCTAAACGCTCGAAAACCAGTCGCTCTTGAGCCGTCTGCTGGATCATCATCCCTTCGCTGCCGGTCCAACGCGATTTGGCCTCGCCATGTTCAATTTCGGGCGTCAAACTCAATTTGGCGCGGCCGTCGCCCAGAGGATACGCCTTGAGCGCGAGCGTGCAGCGGGCATCGCTGAGTTGGTAACCGCGGACGCTGCCCGTCTCAGTG
>JBGSHR010000481.1:0-2077 GCA_041752155.1 Thiobacillaceae bacterium
GCGTGGTGGTGTCCGCCAGCCCGGCGGGCCTGGGCGAGGCCTGTGCCGAGGCGATCCGGCGCAAGGGGCGATGAGCCTGGATGCCCCGAAGTAAAAACGGCCGGTTCAACCGGCCGTTTTTACTTGCCAGAACCCGGGTTAGGGTTTTTTCAGGCACTGGCTCATGAATTCCCTGCGTTGCGGCCCCATGGTGAGGCCCATGGCGGTGGCTTGCTGGTTGCAGACACGCATTCTGTTTTGCGGCGTCGCCAGCGGCGGCTTGGCGCTGTCGCCGTGCATGCAGGTGCGCATGAATTCCCGGCGCTGGATGCCGAGCAGATTTTTTGCGCTGGCCTCTTTGTTGCAGTCGACCATGCGTTGCTGGGACGCGGTCAGTGTTTTTGCGGTCGGGACTTCAGCCGCCAGGGCATGGCTCATGGGGCTGAAGGCGAGTATCAGGCTGGTCAGAAGTGCGGCACGGAGGGTCATGGTTTCTCCTTTTTCAATAACGGGCAGACTCAGTTGAACAAACCTTTCAGTCTTTTCTTGAGCAGGTCTTCCGCGCTTTCCTTCTTCTCGGGCGCGGGCGGAGGGGCTGGCGTGGTCGCCGGTTGGGGGGTGGGCTCCGCTGTCGGAACAGGCACCGGCACCGGCACAGGCACCGGGACGGGCTGGGGAGCGGCTTGTTCGGGCATGGGGAAGGCGATGGCCTTGTTCTTTTCTTCTGCCGCCTTCTTGGCGTTCCAGGGTTCGCCGTCCGGTCCCAACTTGATGCCCTCGATCAGGAGAGTGATCTCCACCTCGTTGCCCACCGGGCCATTCTTGGCGTATTTGGTAATGCCGAAGTCCGTGCGATTGATCCGGGTGGTGGCCTGGAAGCCCATGCGCATGCCGCCCCAGGGGTCCTGCCCGTAGCCCAGGATCTGGTAGTCCAGGGTCACCGATTTGGTGACGCCATGCAGGCTCAGCTGGCCGGTGATGCTGCCCTTCTCGGGCGCGATCGGCGTGACGGCGGTGGAGACGAACTTCATCTCCGGGTAGTCGCGCGCATCCAGGAATTCGTCGGTCAGCAGATGGATGTCCCTTTGCCGGTGGCTGGAGTTCAGGCTGTACAGGGAAATGGTGGCTTCCACCGAGGAGTTGGCGACGTTGGTGGTGTCCAGCACCACCTGGCCCTTGAGGTCGGAAAAGGTGCCGCTGGTGCGGGCCACCACATGGCGCACCTCCCAGTTGGCGAAGCTGTGGGCAGAGTCCATGCGGAAGGTCTCCACCTCGGCCTGGGCCGGCACGGCGCAGGCGAAGCTGAGCGCAAACAGATAAACGGGATGTTTCATGATGTCTCCTGTGCGATGTCCGGGATGCCGGGTCTTGGGGTTGGACTAGCCGAGAAATTGTTATAGCACTAACCTTGCGGGCCTATGCGACAGCCTGCCCGGTCCCCATGACCCGCGTCGATTTCTATTTCAATGCCCCTTCCAAGGTCGAAGTGGCCCGCAAACTGGCCGCCAAGGCGTTCCAGGCCGGCCAGCAGGCCCTGATCTACACCGCCGATCCGGCCCAGGCCGAGGCGCTGGATCTGGCGTTCTGGACCGCGCAACAGCTTTCCTTCCTGCCCCATGTGCGCTGCGGCCATCCCCTGGCCCGGCAGACCCCCATTCTGATCGGCGACAATCCGGACGAATTGGCCCGGGCCGATGTGCTGATCAATCTGGCGCCCGAGACGCCGGCCTTTTTCGGCCGCTTCGAACGGGTGCTGGAGATTGTCACCGCGCAGCCGGAGGATAGGGAGCGGGCGCGAACGCGTTTCAAGTTCTTCAAGGAACGGGGCTATGCCCTGGACAGCCACGACCTGGGGGCGGGCAAATGAGCGACGAAGACAAGGAGCTGTTCGGCAAGATCGACGCCCTGTTCGAGAAGCGGGCCGCGGATGCCCTGGTGGACAAGGGTCTGGAGTACGAGGATTTCCCGCTCCTGACCGAAGTCGTCGCCCCGGCTCCAGGTGCGTCTGCTTGGGACGGCGTCGAGCGTCGCGGCAAGGAACGCCCCCAGGAAGAGCGCCGCCAGGGCGATCGGCGCCAGGACGGCCGCCGGCTGGGCG
>JBGSHR010000482.1:0-2177 GCA_041752155.1 Thiobacillaceae bacterium
ACCGCGCCGAACGCCGCGCTGGTGGTCATGGCGGCATAGGCGCGCAGGGCGGCGGAAACCGGACGGTTGCGGCCCACCGGCTTCCAGGCGTCGGCGCCCTTCTGTTCCATCTCGCCCCAGCGTTTGGAAAGCGCCTCGGCATCCACCTTCAACTGGATGCTGCGGTTGGGGATATCGATCTCGATCAGGTCGCCCTCCTGCACCAGGCCGATGAGGCCGCCTTCCGCCGCTTCCGGCGAGACGTGGCCGATGCTCAGGCCGGAGGTGCCGCCGGAGAAGCGACCGTCGGTGATGAGGGCGCAGGCCTTGCCCATGCCCTTGGATTTCAGATAGCTGGTGGGGTAGAGCATCTCCTGCATGCCCGGGCCGCCGCGCGGACCCTCATAGCGGATCACCAGCACGTCGCCGGCCTGGATCTGGTCGCCCAGGATGGCCTCCACGGTGGCTTCCTGGCTTTCGAAGATGCGCGCCGGACCGCTGAACTTGAGGATGCTGGCGTCCACCCCGGCGGTCTTGACGATGCAGCCGTTCAGGGCCAGGTTGCCGTACAGCACGGCCAGGCCGCCGTCCTTGGAAAAGGCGTGGGCCGCGTCGTGCAGGCAGCCGTGGGCCCGGTCCATATCCAGCTCGGGATAGCGCTTGTTCTGGCTGAACGCCACCTGGGTGGGCACGCCGCCGGGGGCCGCCTTGAAGAACTCGAACACCGACAGGTCGTGGGCCTGCATCACATCCCACACCGACAGGGCGCCGCCCAGGGTGCGGCTGTGGATGGTGTGGCACTCCCGGTGGATCAGCCCGGCCCGGTCCAGCTCGCCGAGGATGGCCATGACGCCGCCGGCCCGGTGCACGTCCTCCATGTGGTATTCCTGGGTGGAAGGCGCCACCTTGGCCAGATGGGGCACCTTGCGCGACAGACGGTCGATGTCCTGCATGGTGAAATTGACGCCCGCCTCGTGGGCCGCCGCCAGCAGGTGCAGCACGGTGTTGGTGGAGCCGCCCATGGCGATGTCCAGGGCCATGGCGTTCTCGAAGGCCTCGAAAGTGGCGATGGAGCGGGGCAGCACGCTGGCGTCGTCCTGCTCGTACCAACGCTTGGCCAGTTCCACGGAGAGGCGCCCGGCGCGCAGGAACAGCTCCTTGCGATCGGCATGGGTGGCCAGAAGCGAACCGTTGCCGGGCAGGGACAGGCCCAGGGCCTCGGTCAGGCAGTTCATGGAGTTGGCGGTGAACATGCCGGAACAGGAACCGCAGGTGGGACAGGCGGAACGCTCCAGTTCAGCCACCTGAGCATCGGAACATTTCGCATCGGCGGCGGAGACCATGGCATCCACCAGATCCAGCATGATGGTCTTGTTGTCCCACACCACCTTGCCCGCCTCCATGGGCCCGCCGGACACGAACACGGTGGGGATGTTGAGGCGCAACGACGCCATCAGCATGCCGGGGGTGATCTTGTCGCAGTTGGAGATGCACACCAGGGCGTCGGCGCAATGGGCGTTGCACATGTACTCCACTGAATCGGCGATCAGGTCCCGGCTGGGCAGGGAATAGAGCATGCCGCCGTGGCCCATGGCGATGCCGTCATCCACGGCGATGGTGTTGAACTCCTTGGCCACGCCGCCGGCCGCCTCGATCTCCCGCGCCACCATCTGGCCCAGGTCCTTCAGGTGCACGTGGCCGGGCACGAACTGGGTGAAGGAGTTGGCGATGGCGATGATGGGCTTGTCGAAGTCCCCGTCCTTCATGCCGGTGGCCCGCCACAGGGCGCGGGCGCCGGCCATGTTGCGGCCGTGGGTGGTGGTGCGGGAACGGTATTCGGGCATGACGGACTCCGGGCGTTGTGCTGGAACAGGGTCTGGGTACGCCAGGCCCCAAAAGCGGAATTCTACCCAAGGCGGCCCCCCTCTGCCTCGCTGGCGTGGAGCGACCTCAGCAGCGGGGGCAAGGCTCCAGGGGCAGGCCCTGGCGCACCCAGCCCGGCCCGGCGCCGCTGCCGGCCATGCCCTCGCCGATGTGGATGACGTTGGTGAAACCCTGGGCCGAGAGCAGCTTCTGCGTCTGGCCGGAGCGGTTGCCGGTGCGGCAGATCAGGGCGATGGGCGCGTGTTTGTCGCCGCCGACCCGGGCCAGCACCCGCTGGGCGAAGTCGGGCTGCTTCATGTCGATGCGCGCCACCC
>JBGSHR010000483.1:0-2191 GCA_041752155.1 Thiobacillaceae bacterium
GCGCGCCACGGCCAGCTTCTGGGCATAGCGCAGAAAGCCGGCGGCGGCATCGCGATAGCCCCGGGCGGCGAAGGTGTCGGCGCCAAAGAAACGGGGACCCGCCACGGCCAGCAGGATCCCCGCGATGACGATGATGGCCACCAGTTCCACCAGGGTGAAACCGTGGCTGGCCTTCATGCCGGTCAGCAGGTGGTGTCGACCTTGGCGATGACCGGCGGGGTAATGACCGGCGGCGTGCCTGCGGAAGTGGCCTGGGTATAGGTCACGGTGCAGCTGCCGGCGGTGCCGCCGTTGATGTTGATGGTGACCACCCCGGAGGCTTCGGTGATGGTCAGGCCGTCGTTGGCGCCATGCAGGTTGGCGGCGGCGATGATGCCGGTGGGGGCGGCGTCGGTCCCGTAGGTGCCGGCGGGATAGCCGTGGACCAGGGTGACGCTGGTGCCTTCCATGGAGATGCTGGAAGGATTGGTCCCCTTCACCAGGTAGGCGGAGTGGGCGATGGCGGAAGCGGAACGCACGGCGCCGAAGATGGCGGCCACCTTGGCCTTGCGCGCGTCGGCCTGGAGATCGTAGAAGCGCGGCAGGGCCACGGCGGCGAGGATGCCGAGGATGACGATGACCATGATCAGTTCGATCATGGTGAAGCCTTTTTGTGTTTTGACCATGGGGTTCTCCTGGTGATGGCGGTGGTGGATAAATGGATGGTAGATCAAGCTCGGATGCTTACGACGTCAAATCGCTTGAAAACTTGGATGGGATCAGCGTTTCATCATGGTCGACCCCAGGTCCCAGACCGGCAGGAACACTCCCAGGGCCACCACCAGGACGATGCCGCCCAGGCCGGCGATGAGGATGGGCTCCACCTGCTCGGACAGGGTGCGGATCTCGTATTCCACCTCGCGCTGGTACAGCTCGCCGATCTCCAGCAGCAGGCGGTCCAGCTCGCCGGTCTCCTCGCCCACGGCGGTCATCTGCAATACCACCGGGGTGAACACGCCGGTGGTGCGGGCGGCGCGGCTGATGGAATCGCCCCGTTCCACGCCGTCGCGCATCTGCTCGATGCGGTTGGCGATGAAGCTGTTGCCCACCACCTGGGCGGCGTTGGTGAGGCCCTGGACGATGGGTACGCCGCTCTGATAAGTCATGGCCAGGCCCTTGGCGAAGCGGGCCAGGGCCGCCTTGTGCACGATCTTGCCGGCGATGGGCAATTTGAGCAGGAGGCGGTCCCAGGTGTAGCGTCCGTCCGGGGTGCGCAACCACCACTTCAAGGCGATGAAGCCGGCCACCATCAGGCCCAGGATGTGGGGCCACCAGTCCACCGTGAACTGGGAGAAGCCCACCAGGATACGGGTCATGAGGGGCAGGTCGGCGTGGGAGCTCTGATACACCTTGGCGAAGGCGGGGATGACGAATACGTTGATCACCCCCAGGGCCGCCACCAGGGCGATGATGACGAAGCTGGGATAGCGCAGGGCGCTCTTCACCCGCTCGCGCATCTCGCGCTCGAACTCCAGGTGATGGAACAGGCGCATGAACACCTCGTCCAGCCGGCCGGTGGCCTCGCCCACCCGCACCATGTTGACGAAGAAGGTGGGGAACACGCTGGGGTGTTTGCGCAGGCAGGCGGACAGCTCCCGGCCGGCGGCCAGGCCCTCGCGCAGGTCGTTCAATACCGCCTGGAACACCTTGCGCCCGCTGGATTCCGCCAGGGAGGCCAGGGCGCGCAGGATGGGCACGCCAGCCTTGAGCAGGCTGGCCATCTGGCGCGCGAACAACATGAGCTCGGTATCGCTGATCTTCTCCTCGCCCCAACTGCCCAGGGACAGCCCAGTTCCCGTCTTGGCCGCCTGGGGCTTGACCTCCACCGGCGTCAGGCCGGAGCGCATCAACTCGTCGGCCACGGTGTCCAGGGTGTTGCCTTCGAGTCGGCCGGTGAGGAGCTCGCCCCGGTTGTTTCTGGCTTTGTAGGTGAAGGCCGGCATGGGTTAGCGAAGTAATCGGCCTGCGGCGCGCATCGTGCCGAAGCAACTCGTCGTATGGGTGGCGCGGGACAGGCTGGCTTCGATACGCCCGCTGCGCGGGCTACTCAGCACGAACGGGGTATGCGAGCGGCGGGGAAAAAGCCGTGGGCCCGGAACCGCCCGTCCCACTCGTTCCGTCTGTGCCGCCAGTCCCGCCAGTCCCGCCAGTC
>JBGSHR010000484.1:0-1937 GCA_041752155.1 Thiobacillaceae bacterium
CCCTTCTGTGCGCTTGCCGGTGCCGGTGGTCGTGGTGGGCAACATCACGGCCGGCGGCGCCGGCAAGACGCCGCTCACCCTGCTCCTGGTCCAATGGCTGCGCGAGGCGGGGTATCAGCCGGGCGTCGTGAGTCGAGGTTATGGGGGGAGGTCGCGCGCCCCGGTGCCGGTGCTGCCGGATAGCGACCCCCGTCTGGTGGGAGACGAGCCCATCCTGATTGCCCGGCGCGCCGGTTGTCCTGTCTGGGTCGGGCGCAAGCGGGGCGAGGCGGGGCGGCACTTGCTGGCGTTCCATCCCGAGGTCGATATCATCCTCAGCGACGACGGGCTCCAGCACCATGCCCTGGTACGAGACATGGAGATCGCCGTGGTGGACGGCGTGCGCGGTTTCGGCAATGGCTGGCTACTCCCCGCCGGTCCCTTGCGCGAGCCGGTGGGGCGTCTGCGCCAAGTCGATGCCGTGGTGGTGAACGGGGCGGAGGCGGGCGAGGTGGCGCTGCCCCCGGGGCCGCCAGTTTTCGCCATGCGTCTGGCGGGCGAGCGGTTCACCAATGTGCTTTCCCCGGACCGGGTTGCCAATGCCGCCGAGTGGCGCGATCAACCTCTGCAGGCCGTGGCCGGCATCGGCAATCCCGAGAGGTTTTTCCGGCATCTGGCCGGACTGGGGCTGACAGTGGAGGGCCATGCCTTTCCCGATCACCATGATTTCAAGCTCGGCGACCTGCCGGCGGGTCGGGTGGTCATGACCGAGAAGGATGTGGTCAAGTGCGCCGCCTTCGCCCATGACGAGGTCTGGTATCTGGCGGTTGACGCCGAGGTGGATGCCGGTCTAAATACCCTGATGCTCAATATTCTGAAACAGCGCGATGGATCCCAAACTGCTTGAAATCCTGGTTTGCCCCCTGTGCAAGGGCCCTCTGGTGTACCAAAAGGCGGCCCATGAGTTGATTTGCAAGGCCGACCGCATGGCCTTTCCCATCCGCGACGGCATCCCCGTGATGCTTGAGGATGAGGCCAGGCGCCTGGAGGAGAGCGAAGAGGTCGCGTAACCATGGCCCGCCGCTTTCCCCTGCAAGCCCCGCTGGACCATGCCCGGCATCGTCTGGAAGCGGCGGAAAGATTGCTGCGCATGCTCAAGCGCAAGGAGGAGTCGGCGCGGCAACGCTTGCAGGAACTAGGCTCCTACAAGCAGGAATACCAGCAAAGACTTACCGGCACCGCGGGGCAGGGCATGGACATCCAGTTGCTGCGCGATTTCCATGTGTTTCTGGCCAAGCTGGACGAGGCCATCCGCCATCAGGAGGGCGAGTTGGTTCAGGCCAGCAATCACTGGCAGGCGGCCCATGACAGCTGGGTTGCCCAGCGCCAGAAAGTGAAAGCCTATGAAACCCTGTCCACCCGTCATCATGTCCAGTCTGTCCGACTGGAGGAAAAACAGGAACAGCGGGTCAGCGACGAAATGGCGTCCGGGAAATACATCCGGGGTTCCGACAAAACTATCATCTGAAAGCAACGGCATGCTTCTTGCTCTTCCTTCGTCACTTGGAATGGAGATGGGTTATGCCAGACGTGTCAACGCTGCATATTGCGACTGGGGCTGCGGGCCACGGGGCTAAACATGGCGCCAAGGCGGGCTCGGCCTTGCCGGTTTCCACAGACGGGTTCTTTCAGGTGTTGGCGGGACGGCTGGGGCTTAAAGCCGCCAGTGGCGCAGAGGGGGCGGAGGCAACGGCGCTGGCTGGTTCCGATGGCCTCCCTGGTTTGTCGTCGGATATGCAGCTAGGTGTGCTTGCCAACCCTGGGGCGGGCGATAAGGCCAGCGACAAGGTCAAGGGCGGTTTGCTCGATGCCGCGCTGTCTGGTGACTCGGCGGCGGTGGCCGCCGGTAACGCCGCCATTCCGGCGCAGTTTTCCGGCCATGCCGACGCCGATGCCGA
>JBGSHR010000485.1:0-4041 GCA_041752155.1 Thiobacillaceae bacterium
AACCGCTCAGCACCCCCTTTGCCTTCGACACCGAGTTCGACGCCGCGGGCGTGGTCGTGAACGCCGCCACCGCCTTCCGTCCTGGCGATGTGTTCGTGTTCGGGCCGGAGACCCGGGGCCTGGGGCCCGAAGTGCTGGATGTCCTGCCCCCCGCGCAGCGCCTGCGTCTGCCCATGCGCCCCGGCCAGCGCAGCCTCAACCTGTCCAACAGCGTGGCGGTGGTGGTGTTCGAGGCCTGGCGCCAGAACGGCTACGCCGGCGCGGTCTAGCCCTGCGTGGTCAAACCCTGTGTGGTCAAGCCGGGGTGCCTTGGTTTTTCCGGTTCCGGCCTCAACTACTCCCGCATCTTTCTCCCCGAGCCACACCATGAACGCCCTGGAAACCTTCGAAAAGATGCTGGCCCAAGGCAAGGACAACGTGCTGCTGCGTTTCTCCCTGGGCAACGAATGCCTCAAGGCCGGCCGCCATGCCGACGCCTGCGCTCACCTGCGCGCCGCCCTGGCCTTCGATCCGGCCTATTCCGCCGCCTGGAAGCTGTTGGGCAAGGCCCTGGCCGAGGCGGGCGATGCGGCTGAGGCGTTGGCGGTCTACCGCCAGGGCATCGCCGCCGCCGAGGCCAAGGGCGACCTCCAGGCCGCCAAGGAGATGCAGGTGTTCGCCCGGCGCATCGAAAAACAACTGGCCGAGCCGGCCGCGAACCCGCCGGTTGACTCCCCTGACGCCGGGTGACCCATGCATCGGCTTGGGCTACCATCCTTCCATTCCGCTTAAACCTTCAGGAGCAATCCCAATGGCACGCATGGTGCAATGTGTAAAACTCGGCCGCGAGGCCGAAGGCATGGACTTTCCCCTACTGCCCGGCGAACTGGGCAAGCGGGTGTACGAGAACGTCTCCAAGGAGGCCTGGCAGGGCTGGATCAAGCTCCAGACCATGATCATCAACGAGAATCGCCTCAACCTGGCCGATGCCCAGCACCGCAAATACCTGATGGAACAGGCCGAGAAATACTTCTTCGGCGAGGGCGTGGGCGCCCCCGAAGGTTTCAAGCCCGATTGAGCCACTAGCGTGAGCGAGGACAAAACCACCCACTTCGGTTTCAACACCGTCGCCGAGGCGGAGAAGGCCCGCAAGGTGGCCGAGGTGTTCCATTCCGTGGCCCAGCGCTACGACGTGATGAACGACCTCATGTCGGGCGGCCTGCATCGCGTCTGGAAACACTTCCTGTCCCTCCAGGCGCGCATCCGCCCCGGCGCCAAGGTGCTGGACATCGCCGGCGGCACCGGCGACATCGCCCGCCTGCTGGCCAAGGAGGCCGGCCCCACCGGCCAGGTCTGGCTCACCGACATCAACGGCTCCATGCTGGGCGTGGGCCGCGACCGACTCATGGACCAGGGCATCATGCTGCCGGTGGCCCAGTGCGACGCCGAGAAGCTGCCCTTCCCCAGCGGCTACTTCGATCTGGTCACGGTGGCATTTGGTTTACGCAACATGACCCACAAGGATGGCGCCCTGGCCGAGATGCTCCGGGTGCTGAAGCCTGGCGGCAAGCTCATGGTGCTGGAGTTCTCCAAGGTGTGGAAACCCCTGGCGCCCCTGTACGACCTCTATTCCTTCAAGCTCCTGCCGCGTTTGGGCGACCTGGTGGCCAAGGATGCAGATAGCTACCGCTACCTGGCCGAGTCCATTCGCATGCACCCGGACCAGGAGACCCTCAAAACCATGATGGAGGGTGTCGGCTTTCAGCGCGTGGACTTCTTCAACATGACCGCCGGGGTCGTGGCGCTGCATGTCGGTTACAAGGTTTAGCGGTGGTTGACGCAATCCGCGCACGCAAGGGATGCGCCGCACGATGAGGGACGCGGAACGGGTGGCGAGACAGGGATCGCGCCCGTCACGCGGAAGCCTCTCCGTTCGGCGCGGCGCGGCACAAGGCGCCGAGGTCGGGATGGAAGGCGCGTATCGCAAACCCTCGATGGCAGGAAAATAAAGTCGAGTCGGGAAGAAACCCATTCAGCGCAGTTTCATTTAACCTTCGGATCGGCCGTTGATTTGGAGCCATTCCAGTTCTTGAATTGGTTAAACGGTGTGCCCTTGTTTTCATGGATTTCTGGGTCTTCATGGATTTCTGGATAGTGGATTGAGAGACGAATGCTCGATGATTACAAACTGAACGCGTTGGTCGTGGATGACATGGCGACCATGTGCAGCATGATGAAGTCTCAGTTGCTCAGCATCGGCGTTTCCAGCGTCACTACAGCGCCGAGCGCCGCCGCGGCCATCGATAAACTGCGCGGCGAAAAGTTCGACCTGCTGCTGCTGGACTATTACCTGGGCGATGCCACGGATGGCCAGCAGTTGCTCGAACTCATACGCAACGAAAAGCTGGCGGCGAGCAGTGCCGTGATCGTCATGGTGACGGCGGAGAAGGCGTATGGCTTGGTGGCCCAGGTTGCCGAACATTCGCCCGACGCTTATCTGCTCAAGCCGTTCACCGCCGATGCCATGCTCGCTCGTTTGCGGCCGGTGATCGAGCGCAAGCTTGGGCTGAAGCGTTTGAACAAGAGTACGCCGGGACTGAAGCCGATCTACGACCAGTTCGATGCCGGTCGATACGATGTGGTCATTGGTCTGGTGGATGCCTACACCCAGAAGGAAGGGGGCCAAGCCGACACCGCCCGCCTCAAGGGCGAGGCCTTGGTGAAAAAGCGGGATTACGTGCGGGCTTTGGAGCACTACCTGACCCTGGAGAGCACCTATGCCTGGGCGGACCTGGGGGTGGCGCGCATGCGTCTGCAATTGCGCCAGACCGAGGCCGCCATCGCCACCCTGGAGCGATTGGTCGAGGAGTCGCCAAGATATGCCCTTGCTTCCGACGTCCTGGCCGAGGCCTATACCCAGACCAAGCAACCGGACAAGGCCTTGGCCGTGCTGGAATCGGCCTGCTCCAAATCGCCGACGGTGAACCGCATGCGCGCCGTGGCGCGCTTGGCCGAACGTGTCGGGGACGATGCCCGCGCGATCCAGTGGGCTGGCAAGGTCATCGAGACGAACAAGTTCGCCCTGGTGCAGGATTTCACCGATCATGCCCGCCTGCTGCGCAGCCTGGTCAAATCCGGGCAGTTGGACAAGGCGACGGCAACCGCGGCGGGTTTCGAGAAAGAAATGCCGCAGATCAAGCAATCGGCCTGCGTCCAGGCGGCCAAGATCTACACACTGACGACGCAAATCACCGCCGAGGCCGCCACGCTGGCAGACGCGCCCGCATCGATCAAGGAACGGCGCCAGGCCCAGTTGGCGGAAAAACAGGCCCGTGTGGAGGGTCTGGTCACTTCCCTGGCGAGCCTGGAAGTCGACCCGGCGGAATCGGTTTTCGTCATCGAGGCGCTCATGGCCACCGATCAGGTGGACAAGGCCGCCGAAGTTGCCGCGGCCGCCATGGCGCATGGGCACGTCCTGCCCGCGGGCATGGGCGATCCGGAATGGCTGAAACAGGTCGAAGAGCAGGCGGTGGCGAAGACGCGCGCCCGCATCAAGGACGGGCTGGACCTGCTGCGCGCCGGTCAGACCCTGGATGCCCTGAATCTGTTCATGCGGCTGGTGGATCACACGCCGGTCGACCTGACCGCGATGTTGCTCGCCAATGTGGTGTCCACTGTTGTGACCCTGCGCCAGAAAGGCGGGCAGGTGAACGACATCCTCCCCTTCGCCCGTACCGCCCTGGAGCGACTGAAGCAGGAACACCCGGATTACGAGCGCCTGCCCGGGCTGATCCAGTCATTCGAGCAGCAACAAGCCCCCGCGAATTAACGGTTATTACTTCTTCTTGGCCCTTGGATGGGCCTGGTCGTACACCTTGGCCAGGTGCTGGAAATCCAGATGGGTATAAACCTGCGTCGTTGAAAGGCTGGCGTGGCCCAGCAGTTCCTGCACCGCGCGCAGGTCGCCGGAGGATTGCAGCAGGTGGGAGGCGAAGGAGTGGCGCAGGGCGTGGGGATGCACGTGGGCGGTGACCCCCTGGCGCTGGGCCAGGCGCTTCAGGG
>JBGSHR010000486.1:0-9085 GCA_041752155.1 Thiobacillaceae bacterium
GCCATGACGTTCTATGCCGGCGCGGCGTTTTCATGCGTGGCGCTGGCGGGTTTGTTCCTCGGCGGGCGCCAGCAGACCCTCACGGGGACTTCCGATTAGCCGGCTGGCGGGGCCGCATCAATCGAATTCCCGGATCAATCAAACTCCCGCATCAATCAAACTCCCGCATCAATCAAATTCGTAGCGCACCCCCAGGGTTACAGCATTGGCGCCGCCGTTGCTGCCGAACAGGCCGTAGGCGGTGGAACGATGGTGCAGGCGCAGCGAGGCCTGCCAGTTGCTTTGGGGCGGACCCAGGGTCAATTCGAGATGCCAGTAGGCCAGCAGTTTTTCGCTGGCGCTGTTGATGATGGTCCGTTCGGCCACGGGCACCGACGAGGCATAGGACACGCCCAGGCCGACGGCGACGCTGGATTTGAGCGTATCGCTCCAGGGCAGACGGTGCCAGCGCACGGCACCGAGCAGGTTGTATTCCCAGTTGTCCTGGATGCCGAAATGCTTGGCGATCTGGCCTTCCACCTCGTAGGAGCGGCTCAGGTCGGCGGAGCGGGATAGGGTGCGGCTCAAGGCGGCCACCACCAGGTCGGAATCGATATGGTGGGTGCCGAAGCCGAAGGACTCATACCAGTCGCCGTCAGTGAGGCGGCCGGCGTACACAGTCAGGGCGTAGTCCTCGAGCCCCGCCTTGGCCGTTTCCACGTCCGCGTTGCAGGGCATGGCGGCGAGTGCGACACCCCCCGCCAGGAGGCTTGCGACCAAGCGACCGTGCCGGCAAGTTGCTGAGAAACGCGTTGATTTCATCACGCTCTCCTTGGTAGTCATATATGGCACATGGCCTGGCCGGGCCGGTGCCAAGTGCTATCGCGCATCAGGCATTTCATGGGGATCACCGATCAAGGGCACGAAGATGACCGGCAGGATGTTTTTTTCCTCCACCCGGCCTTGCTCGTCCTTGGTGACCACGCGCAGCTCCTGGCCGAAGAAGGGCGCGCCGACCGGGATGACCAGGGTACCGCCGGGCTTGAGTTGCTCGATCAGCGCCGGCGGAATGCGCGACGCCGCGGCGGTGACCAGGATCGCATCGTAGGGCGCATGCTCCGGCCAGCCGAGGTGGCCATTGCCAGAGCGTACTTCGACGTTGTCGTAACCCAGGCGATGCAGGCGTTCGCGCGCTTGTCGAGCGAGCATGTCGACGATTTCCAGGGAGTAGACCTGCTTCACCAGACTGGACAGGACGGCGGCCTGGTAGCCCGAGCCCGTGCCGATTTCCAGCACCACGTCCTCGGCGTTGGGGCGGATCAGGTCGGTCATCAAGGCGACGATGTAGGGCTGGGAGATGGTTTGCCCATGGCCGATGGGCAGCGGATGGTTGGCGTAGGCACGATGCTGCAGATCCTCCGGCACAAAAGCGTGGCGCGGCACCTGTTGCAGCGCCTGGATGATCCGCTCATCCAGTACCGGGCATCCGGTGAGGTGGCATGTGTTGCGCACTTCATCGCGGATTTCATCGAGCAGGTTTTCCAGCTCCCGATCGATTTCTGCTTTCATGGCCGTCCTTCCAAACAATGGATGCGGGTCGACTTGCTCATGACGTATGTCCACTCGGTGAAATGCCTGGCGCTAGGAAACCTGTGTATATGCGGGGAGCGACATGGTCAGGGTCTTTATTCGATGCCCTACTTGAAGATTAGTTGATCCCGATTTCATTGGCGCGCCATGAAGAGCCGGACCGGCCATCCCGCCCCACCCTTGCTATAAACAAACAGACCTGCCCACCGCATGACCCATGCCAGGTGGCGCGTTGGCCCATCATTCAGGAGGCAGCATGACCAACATCCAGACCCTGCTCGGCGACGAGGCCGAGTCCCTGCTCACCCACACCTGCAATACCTTCCCGAAAACCGCCCTGCACCTGCCCGGACCCGACTTCATCGACCGGGTGGTGGCGGGCAGCGACCGCACGCCGGGCACCCTGCGCAATTTCCAGCAGATCTTCAACGCCGGCCGCCTGGCGGGCACCGGCGATCTGTCCATCCTGCCGGTGGATCAGGGGGTGGAACACTCGGGCGGGGCCTCCTTCGCCCCCAATCCGGAATACTTCGACCCGGAGAACATCGTCAAACTGGCCATCGCCGGCGGCTGCAACGCGGTGGCCTCCACCCTGGGCGTGCTGGGGTCGGTGTCGCGCAGGTACGCCCACAAGATCCCCTTCCTGGTGAAGCTGAACCACAACGAGATGCTCAGCTACCCGACCATGCACGACCAGACCCTGTTCGCCGGCGTGCGCCAGGCCTTCGACCTGGGGGCGGTGGCGGTGGGGGCAACGGTGTATTACGGCGCGCCGGAATCCCGGCGCCAGCTCTGGGAGGTGTCCCAGGCCTTCGCCGAGGCCCACCGTCTGGGCATGGTCACCTTCCTGTGGGCCTACCTGCGCAATGCCGGCTTCAAGAAGGACGGGGTGGACTACCACGAGGCCGCCGACCTGACCGGCCAGGCCAACCATCTGGCGGCCACCATCGAGGCGGACATCGTCAAGCAGAAGCAGGCCACCAACAACGGCGGCTACACCGCCATCAACTTCGGCAAGACCCATCCCAAGGTTTACTCGGAACTGACCTCCGACCACCCCATCGACCTGGTGCGCTACCAGGTGGCCAACTGCTATATGGGCCGGGCCGGCATGATCAACTCCGGCGGCGCCTCGGGCGAGAACGACCTGGCCCAGGCGGTACGCACGGCGGTGATCAACAAGCGCGCCGGCGGCATGGGCCTGATATCCGGGCGCAAGGCCTTCCAGCGGCCCATGGCGGAGGGGGTGGCGCTGCTCAACGCGATCCAGGATGTATATCTGTCCCGGGACGTGACCATCGCCTGATACCGGGGTCGTGAATGCCCTCCGCGTCCACGGCTTGCAATCCGTGGACGCGGAACCATGTAAATCGGGTTCGCCCCGAACCGGAGGCCGTTCCTCACTTGCGCGGAACCAATCCTGGGGGGCATTTACAGTATGATTTCCCTCTTTTGGCGGCTGTCCAAAAACCGCCCGGCAAGTGGGGGAATCCCCCCGAAAGACACGACCAGCATGCAAACCCATTACCAACGCATCGGCGGCGAGGCCAAGGTCCGCCAACTGGTGGACCGCTTCTACCAGATCATGGACGAACTGCCCGAGGCCTACGGCATCCGCAAGCTGCACGCCGAGGACCTGTCCGGTTCCGGCCAGAAACTGTTCGACTTCCTGTCCGGCTGGATGGGCGGCCCCCAGCTCTATATGGAGAAACACGGCCACCCCATGCTGCGCGCCCGCCACCTGCCCTTCTCCATCGGCAACGACGAGCGGGACCAATGGCTGATGTGCATGCGCCAGGCCCTGGACGAGGTGGTGGAGGACAACCGGCTGCGGGAAGAGTTGTACCAATCCTTCGTCAAGGTGGCGGACCACATGCGCAACCGCATGGGCCCCACCCATACAGGCACGACCGGCACCACCCTGCTCAACATTTCCTGAACGCTTAAGCAACCAAACCCATCCCGAGAGAGGAGCAATCATGTCTGTCCCCCCCATGGAACTGGTCGCTCAGGCCCGCGCCCAGATCAAGGAAGTCGGCCCCCAGGACGCCTGGGAGGCCATGTCCGCCGACGTGCGCATCCTGGATGTGCGCGAGGCCAGCGAATTCGAGGCCAGCCGGGTGCCCGGCGCCATCAACATCCCGCGCGGCGTCCTGGAATTCCGCATCGGCGAGGTGCCCGAGTTCGCCAGGAAGGACGCGCCCATCGTGCTGTACTGCCGCACCGGCGGCCGCGCCGCCCTGGCCACCCTGGCCCTGCGCCAGATCGGCTACAGCAATGTGGCCTCGGTCACCGGCGGCATCATGGCCTGGGAGCAGTCTGGCCTGCCGGTCGAAAAAGAATCCACCCAGTTTTATTGATCCCTTCCCCGCCTCCCCCGCGCCGTGGGAGAGGCACCCATCACCCGATAGGAGTTTCAAATGTACGCATTCACCTGTGAAGTCGCCCTGCCTTTCGAGCAAGCCGTGGAAAAGTTCAAGCAGTCCCTGGCCGCCGAGAAGATGGGCGTGGTCTCCGAGATCGACGTCCAGACCGTCATGAAGGCCAAGCTGGATCACGACATGCCCCCCTACCGCATCTTGGGCGCCTGTGCCCCGGGCTTGGCCAAGCGGGTCATCGAGTCCGACCGGGACGCCGGTTCCATGCTGCCCTGCGGCGTGGCGGCCATGGCGGTGGACGCCAACACCACCCGCTTCGCCTTCCAGGACCCGGAGATCATGTCCAGCATCACCGACAACCCGGTCATGAAGGCCGTCGCTGAGGAGGCCAAGGCCATGCTGATGCGCGTGCGCGACCGTCTGACTCAGTAATACACTAGGGCAGCGGCCAACCGGTCGCCCCCGTCCTAGGAGGAGACCGCCATGCAGAAACCCATGCTCGTCCGCGCCCTGTTGGGCTTTGCCCTGATCCTCACCATGAACGCCTGGGCCGTGGACCCGACCAGCCTGCCCGAAATAAAACGCTCGAAGATGGGCCTCTACCTGGAGGCCAAGGATGTGCCGGCTTTCCTCGAGGCCCATGCCCCCAAGGTGCTGTTCGTGGATGTGCGCACCATCGAGGAAGTGTTGTTCGTGGGTTCGCCCGATGGCCTCGACGGTCAGGCCTCCTTCGGCATCATGCATTACGACAAGTGGGACGATAAGAAAAAGACCTTCACACGCAATCCCAACCCCGATTTCCTCTCCCAGTTCGAGGCCTGGGCCCTGGACAAGGGCGTCGACAAGACCGACCCCATCGTTCTGATCTGCCGTTCCGGCGACCGCAGCGCCATGTCCGCCGACCTGCTGGGGCGTTACGGCTATACCAACGTCTGGTCGGTGGTGGACGGCTTCGAAGGCGACATGGCCAAGGACGGCCCCAACAAGGGCAAGCGCGCAGTCAACGGCTGGAAGAACGCCGGCCTGCCCTGGCGCTACAAGGTAGACCCGAACAAGGTCACCATGACCGCCAAATAAGGCCGCGCACCGCGCCTTGCATCCCCATCCCGCCAAGCCCCGGCGCGACCGCGTGGGAATAAATCAGTGTCTCCCTCTAAGCAAATCCATGACTTGCCATGGCTGGTCGTGTTGCGAGCGTCACCGTTCTCGACGTGCAGGAAGACCCCACTCCCACCGCTAACCTTTCAGAAAATCACCCATAACATGAGCGAATCGAACGCCTCCGCCCACACCCCTCAGCTGCAACACTTCCCCGTCGCCTTGTTCGCCATGATCATGGGACTGGGCGGGCTCACCATCGCCTGGCGCAAGGCCGAGGAGCTGCTGGCCCTTCCTTTCTCCGTCAGTCCCTGGCTGCTGGGCCTCAGCACCGGCCTGCTCGTCCTGCTGGCCGCGCTGTACGCGACAAAGGTGTTGCGTTACCGGCCGGCAGCCGCCAGCGAGTGGAGCCACCCGGTCAAGATGAACTTCGTGCCCACGATCAGCATCGCCCTCATCCTGCTGTCCATTGCCTGGCTACCGGTCAGCACCCTCTACTCCAAGTTGCTCTGGCTGCTGGGTAGCGGACTGCATCTGGCCCTGACCCTGTACGTCATGACCCAGTGGATGCACCACAGCAAGCTAGAGATCACCCACATCAACCCGGCCTGGTTCATCCCGGTAGTGGGCAACATCCTGGTGCCCATCGCCGGCATGGCCCATGCCCCGGCTCAGGTGTCCTGGTTCTTCTTCAGCATCGGCCTGATCTTCTGGCCACCGTTGCTGACCATCATCCTCTACCGGGTAATCTTCCACGGCAGCCTGCCGGAACGGCTCATGCCCACCCTGTTCATCCTCATCGCCCCGCCGGCCGCGGGCTATCTGGCCTACGTGAGCCTGACCGGCGCCGCCGACCCCATAGCCCATGTGCTCTATCACACCGGCTTGTTCTTTACCCTGTTGCTGTTCGCCCAGGGAGGCTGGTTCCTCCGGCTCAAGTTCAACCTTTCCTGGTGGGCCTATTCCTTCCCACTGGCCGCCATCACCATCGCCACCCTGGACATGTTCCAGCAGACCGGTATCACCGCCTTCATTCGCCTGGCCAGCATCCTGCTCGGCGTCACGACGGTGGTGATCGCCGGCCTGTTCGCCCGTACCCTGCTGGCGGCAACGCGCCGGGAAATCTGCGTGGCGGACTAGGGAGAGCTGTGCCGTACCGGCGCCTCCCCTTTCTGAAATGATCGGGGTTGCTCCTGGCGCGAGTTGGCATCATGGAGCCACATGCGTCGCATGTAAGGATTTCGCACGACTACAGAGCCGTTTCGCGACGACTCATACAACAATCCTTCTTGTGATCCTGTTAAGAGATAAAAGCTTCACAAGGGCAAAAGAAAACAAGAACACAAGGGCGATGTACAAAATATCCCACAGCGGGGTATCAAAATAATTTCCGAGAGGTCCAAGCATATCGACAAAGGCAAAGTGGACCGCGTAAATACCCAGCGTGTACTTACCAACACCACCCAAAACCTTATTCCTGAGAAGGGAGTGATTGGAAAGAGATGCGATGGCAGCGCCAAGCCCCATTAAAAAAGTACCGACAACATAATCCTGGTAGGGAGAGGCCCCGTACGCCTTCCACAGAAAATAAACTTCTAAAAAATGCATTGCACAACCAGCGGCAAAGAGGGCCAAGCCTTTCACAAACCACTCATGGCTTGGAGTCAAACCAGAAACAAAGTATCCGGCGACAAATAAAATCGTGCCGAAGAACGGCCCATTCCTCGTATTAAAATCAGCATGAAATCCAAGCGGGGTATTTGAATAAGCCTTCGCCGCCAAGCCAATCAGGTAAAGGACAACGGAAGCATAAACCAGGGCTCTATATTTCCCTCTTTCAACAAAGAAGGCGCTTATCCCAAGAGCGAAGAGCAGAGCCGGCAAGAACCAAAGGTGCGCCTTGGTTCCCTGCACGAAGAGGGTGACATTGCCGTGCGTTACGATGCTGACCAAATTCCAATAGGCAATCTTTAACGTGCCGGAAAGCCCTTGTTCCATGATCAACTCAGGGGCTGACAACACAGCATAAATCAATGACCAAGAAACAAAAATAATAAGCACCCTTCTTGCCATCGAACCCGATACAGACGCCACCGGAGTACCATTCCTAATACTCACACCCCAAAAGTACCCAGAGATAACGAAGAAAAAGGGGACTGCAAATCTTGAAAACTGGTTGATTGCAATATCCAGATACACCCAGGCGCCCCCTCCAGAAACCACATCGGGACTGAACGGATGCACGTGAATCGTGATAACCGAAATAATGGCTAAAAATCTGAAGACATCAACGCTTTCAATACGAGCCAAGATAACCTCTTCATCTGAACATGCGACGTACAGCACGCCTATAAAAATCCGATCCTGAGCAATCTGCTACCAAGCCACCAAGCTAGCGGCAAGATATGCAACGCTTCGCGAGAACATCAATTTGACCATACAGTAAGTCAGCACCTGATTTCATTCAATGACCGCGCCGGCCAACATCCCGCCCTTCATGGGGATTGCTCAGACCGCCCCTACCTGTCGAGCCGGGGCCATGCTCATGTGCCAAAACCTGCCGCAAGGATGCGTGTAAATCGCTGCTCATACCCCTCACTTCTCCAACGAGGGAGAAGCCTAGGAAGCTATACCCATATACGAGACATGGACTATATCAGCGACCACTTATGCACATAACGGGGGTTGACAGAGCCAAGGCCAATGGATACGTCGAACAAGCATGACAGCGCACCGTAACTCATTGTTTTATTGCGACAATCTACCTGCGTAAAAATTACGCCGAGAGCATAAGCCCCCGTTTATTAAGCTTTTTTTAAGGATTCGCGCAAGCTTTTCCACACAGTTATCCACAGGTCCCGTGGACAACCCGGAAAGCCTGATTCAGATGAACCAGTTCATTCGTTCTTCTGTGAAATCACTTTAACAAAGCTGCCCAGATGGCCTCGTCTCGGCTCGCCCGCCAATGCGATAGGACATCAGGCGGGCCGACTCCATCACCAGATCAAACCAGGCAACCAGGAATCAGCTCGGCCGCACCTTGGCCAGGTAGAGATCCGCCAGACCCTTGTAGAGCGGTCTCGGGCAGAGCATGCGGGAAACCGCCGCGGCCATGAGGGTGGCCACCATGAGGGGCACCACCATGTCGTGGTTGTCGGTCATTTCCATGACGATGACGAAGGCGGTGATGGGGGCCTGGACCACGCCGGCGAAATAGGCGGCCATGCCGATCACCACCAGGGCGCCGCCATCCGCCTGGGAGACGATCTGGGCGATGGTGTGGCCCACGCCGGCACCCGCCGACAGGCTGGGAGCGAACAGGCCACCGGGGATGCCGCTGACGAAGGAGACGAAGGTGGCGGCGATCTTGAGCATGCCGTAGCCGGCGGAAACCTGGCCGCCGCCCTCCAGGATCTGCTTGGCCTCCTCGTAACCGCTGCCGTAGACGGTGCCGCCCGAGACCAGGCCCAGCAGGGCCAGGACCGCGCCGCAAGCGGCGGCGAAACTCACCGGCCTAGCCCGCATGAAGCTGCCGAGCCGGCCGGGCAGGCCATGGGCGGCGAAGGCCAGCAGCAGGCGGCTGAAGCCTCCTCCCAACAGGCCGCCCGCAAGGCCGCACAGGAATACGCCCAGCCAGTCCGCGCCATCGACGATACCGGCATGGGTGGCGCCGAAATAGGTGTAGTTGCCCTGCACGTAGACCGCCGCCATACCGGCGATGATGACGGCGGTAAGCAGGGTGCCGCTGGATTTTTCCTCGAAGGAGCGGGCCATCTCCTCAATGGCGAAGACAATACCCGCCAGGGGAGTGTTGAAGGCGGCGGCCACTCCGGCACCACCACCGGCAACGATGAGCCCCCGCTCCATGAGATGGCGCGGAAAACGGATCAGCCAACGCAGGTTGTAGAGCAGCGCCGCGCCTATCTGCACGGTGGGACCTTCGCGGCCGACGCTGGCCCCCCCCGCCAGACCCACGCAGGTGAGCAGCATCTTGCCCAGAGCCAGGCGCAGGGACAGCACGCCGTCGCGCACCGCGCCCT
>JBGSHR010000487.1:0-1932 GCA_041752155.1 Thiobacillaceae bacterium
GCAATATTTGAAGCTCTACAACCACCACATCCCTCAACGCGCTTTGAACCACCAGGCACCCATCCAGGCACTGAAGAAATGGCAATCGGAAAAACCCGAGTTATTCGTTAAGCGCGTTTATAAACAGGCGGGACTGGACAGCTATGCATCCGGAAGATGCGGCGGCTTGGCCGGAGCAGATCAGCCATGCCCTGCAAGCCCAACATCCTTTTAACCTGGAATGCCGCCTGCGTCGGCGCGACGGGCGCTACCGTTCGCTCAAGAAGAGCGGCCATCCGTTTTATGGCGCGGACGGCAAGCTGATCGGCTTCATAGGTTGCTGTAACGATGTGACCGGGCAGAAGCAGGCCTTGGAATCTTTGCGTCAGGCCGGGGAAAAACACCGCTCCGTGCTGTCCAACCTGAAAGATGCGGTGGGCGTGATCGAGGGTTTCCTGCGTACCGAGGAACCCGGCAGCACCACCTACGTGGATGATCGGCTCACGCCCCGGCAGCGGGAAATCCTGCATCTCATCGCGCGCGGCTATGCCACCCGGGAGATTGCCACCCAGCTCCATGTCAGCGCCAAGACGGTGGAAAGCCATCGTGCCCAGCTCATGCAGCGTCTCAATATCCATGATGTGGCGGGCCTGACCCGCTACGCCATCCGCACCGGCCTGCTCTCGCCCGACTAGGCGTTTCACCCGCCCTTGGCCCAGTTATCCAGGGCGGTGGCGGACAACACCTGGATGCGTTCCCGCCCCAGGCTGACATATCCCGCTTCCTCAAACTGTTTTAACAGGCGCGAGACGATCTCCCGCACGCTGCCGAGTTCATCGGCGATGGCTTGGTGCGAGGCGGCGATGGTGGGGCCGCGACTGGCCAGCCAGGCCGCCAGGCGCCGATCCAGCCTGCGGAAGGCGACTTCCTCCACCAGTTGCATGAGCCCGGTCAGGCGTTCGGCGAACAGGCCGAATACCACTTGCCTGAACGGCGCATGTTCCGCCGTCAGGCGCAGAAACAGCGGCCGCGGCAGGGCCAGGGCGGTGACGGCGGTCTCCGCCACACCGGTGGCCGGGTAGGGGTCGTTTCCAAGCAGGCAGCTCACGGTGACGATGCACAGCTCGCCCGGGTGTACCCCGTAGAGCCGGATCTCGCGTCCGTTCTCGGCGCGCTTGCTCACCTTGATACGGCCTTCCAACACTAGTGTCGTGACCCATGAATATCGGCGCATCCAGCGAGCCGCCGATGGGCTAGGCGCAAGGCGCGCTTGCGCAGGAATGGCCAGCCCTTTCAAGCAAGCGCAACGCGGCGGATGGCCCATCGGCGGCTCGCCCGAAGGGAGCCCCCATGAAGCGCCATGACCGCGTTGCGTCGCTTGGCAAGGGAAGTGACCATTGCCGGCGCGCCGCGCCTTGTCCTGGCGCTTCATGGGGGCTCTGGATGCGCCGATATTTATGAGTCACGACACTAGCCGCGCGGTGTGATGGCGATGTTACTTGGGCGGCACCGGGTCGTGTCCGCCCGGATGCCAGGGATGGCAGCGGCCGACGCGCCGGATCGCCATCCAGCTGCCCTTGAGGGCGCCGTGTTGTTCCACCGCCTCGCGGGCATATTGCGAGCAGGTGGGCGTGAAGCGGCACTGGTTGCCCATGAAGGGGGACAGGACCAGCTGATAGAAGCGGATCAGACCGACGAGCAGGTGTTGGACGGGGTTCATGGCGCGAGCTTAACGCTGATAGCGCGGCGCGACCCGCTCCGCGGTCCTCAGGTCGTCCGGGGTGTTGATGTTGAGGAAGGCGTAGGGATCGTCGCCGAAATAGAGGGTTTCGCTGGCATGGCGTTCCTGCCAGGCCTGGACCTGGCGGCCGCCGCCCAGCACGAAACGCTCCAGGTCCGGCATCAGATCGCGATGGGCCAGCATGAAGGCGAAATGGGTGCCGGTCTCGTCGG